>JBEKXK010000023.1:0-52635 GCA_049512055.1 Syntrophales bacterium
CCACCTCCGGTCCCGTTGGTTGTCTAGAAAAAAACCAACTTACCAGAGATCGTCTGCAGGGTGGGTCAGTTTTACGTGATCATAACCACTCTATGTGGGTCAATTTTGGATTATCACAAACAACCGCTTTCCCCGGGTAACCACCAGGCCGCTGCAGGAGGCGCGAGATGTCAGATTCATCTTTTCAAAAATCAGCATATTATCCAAACGCCCGTCTTTTGCGCTACAGGGTGAGTAATGTAAGTCTAAGGTTATTTTGAGAAATAGGTTTTTTTGAGAGTGAGATAATTTTTTTCTTGACAATATTAACATACTTATATATGATGTTAATGCCATGAAAGATAACGTCAAAACTGGATGGATGAATTGGAAGCTCAAAGCGGGCATTCTCGGAAGGCTGTGGGTTGCGATTCAAATAACAGCGTTTAGCGAACCCGAACGCGCTGGGACCCCTAAAGGGGAAGCAATAGGTTTTTCTCGGGCTAAAAAGAAAGCCTCTCTCTTGACCATTCTTTACCCCACTTTGTCACTGAAGGAAATTGCTAAGGAAGCGGGAACCACGGAAGGCGTCCTCAGGGTCTGGAGAACTCAGGAAGAGTTTAAAGCAGCGTCTGAAAAGGCATGTCGAGATTTTGGTGATATGCTTGCAAACACGATCGACATCATCATCCGGAGACAAGTCATCGATCGATTCAGGCGGTCATCTCACGGCATTATATGTAAAACCTACGATGATCGAGACGCGGAGGATGGCGACGATGAAGGCGTGATTCAAATTCTAAAATCAAAACAAAAAGAGAATGCCGCGGCCATCAAGGCACTGTCGAATAAGTTTAAGAAACACCGGATCGCAGTTATTGACGATTCGGAAGAGCTTTTTAAACGGCCCAATTTTGAGGCGTATTTTAAATATCCTGATGCTAAGAAATTCCTTTTAGATGAGACCAATTTTGACCCCAACGATCTTCCGTACGCCTTTGCCTCATTGATCCCATTCTATAACCGTCTTGTATTGTCTCCTTTCATTAATCTGTGCAGTGCCATGGTCCGCTCGGGAGTAGTAGAATACGTCGCTTTGCCTCTCTTCGGCATGAAGGCCGAAATCAAAAATAGGCGAGAATTACAGAAGTGGAGAGATAATTTTACAGAAGTCGGATTGACGAAGGAGCGCGTGGTTGAGAGCTTGATCGATGATCTTACGGATCCTTGTCTTCAGGAACTTAGAGAAAAAAACGAGGATGCGTTCAATAAATTAATTCAAAGGTATAAGGATTTGCTCATTAGGATGATCGGGGAGGAATAATTTTTTTAACGACATCATTAACATATAAAACCATGTGTTAATCTATTTAGGAGAAGGTGACCGAATGAGCGACACTGTAATTTTCCATAGAAGCGGGTTCATGGAAATTAGGACACAGGGCACACTGAGACCACAGGAAGAGATCACGGTACAAAGTGGTCTTTCGTCCCTGAGTCCTTGACCAACGTGAATGGGCGCAAGACGCGGGAAGTAGAAAGAATTCACACTCACATGCTCAAGTCACGGTTAAGGGAGGTCAAGTTGAGTAAACCCATCAAACACAGTAAGGCTCTCAGGAGTCAAGTCCCGCGAGATCCGTCCCCACTCATACTTTACCTGGCTAAATCAGACCTTAACCAACTTTACGGAAACACCCCATTGAATGGCGACCTGGAATCAGCAAGGCAGTACGCTCAGTTCTTGTTCGCATTATTTCCGAGAAGCGTGATTGAGCGGGTGCTTTCGAAAGCTGAGGCCTTTGAATCCTGCCAAGATGATCAGTATCCGCACGCACAGATTACCAAACACCCAGGGGGGATGGTTGAGATCCGAGCAGGCCAGGAGACCTTAGTCCTAACGGAGGCCGAATATCTCGCTGCACGGCGCCGGGGTGAATCTGTGATCCGGAACAGGGCACTGAATAGGATGAGGATAATTCGCGAAGATCACCAAGACATTTGCTCCAGACAAAATGACCGAGGCGATCAGGGATAAGAACAATGACTGAAAAGCGGATCGAGCAGCTTGCAGATTTTTTCTATTCGTCAAACAGCAGTAAAGATATTCCATTAAGGATATCCTGCAGCACCGGCCGATATACCGGGATTGATCTTGATCGAGAAGAGTTTATTTCTCTTTTCATCATCCTAAATCAAAGTGAAGATCTCAAAAAAGACCTGACAGACTTCCTGGAGCGACACCATGAATAATAAAAATCCAGGATGGGTCAAGTTGTGGCGCGATCAATTTACCCACGAAATATCAGGACGAAAACCATGGTGTGATGGTTACGCTTGGTCATATCTTTATTCACGCGCTAATTATAGGCCAGCGATCGTCAATTTTAGAAATCAATATATTCACGCTGAACGAGGTCAGTTCGTCACATCTGAATTAAAATTAAGTAAGATTTTTGGGTGGTCTCGCCGGCGAACGAAGTCTTTTCTAACTTCGCTTGAAATAGGGGGTATGTGTGACATTAAACGGAGCAATAGATTTGTTGTTATAACCATCCGCAATTATGACAAATTCCAGTCAACGGAAGATGAAAATGCTACAACAGACGTTACAACAGGTGGACAACAGGAGCACATAGATAAGAATATATATAAAGATAAGAATATATATATGTCCAATTCGGACTTCAATCTTTTCTATCAATCCTATCCAAAACACGAGGCAAAAAAGAAGGCACTCAATGCCTGGTTAAAGATCAGATCAGAAAACGGCCTATTAAATACCATTCTCTTAGCCGTAGAAAAACAGAAACAACACAAAAACCATCTGAAGTCAAAAGGTGAATTCTGTCCCGAATGGCCCCTACCCGCTACCTGGTTAAATGGCGAACGGTGGAAAGATGAGATCCCGGATGTGAGAACAGAATCTCAAGACAAAAGACCTGATTCATCCTGTCCACGTTGTAAGGCGCAAATTCCCCCGCAAGACAGGACCGTAGAAGGATGCATCCATTGTGAAAATAAAATTGAAAACGGTGAGAAGACTCCCAAGAAAATAGCCATAAGGTGGTGACAGCTTGAAAGAGATTGATATTTCCCTACATCGGGTACCACCTCAAAACATTGAAGCGGAAGCCGCTGTCTTGGGCGGTGTCCTACTCGATAACGAGGTCTTGAATGAATGCCTTTCAATTATCGAGGTTGACGATTTTTACAGAGAAAGCAATCGCAAAATATTCTGGGCACTGTGCTCGATCGCCGATTCAGGAGGGCCCGTTGACCCCGTAATTCTCTCAAACTTTCTCAAGGAGCGTGGGGATCTTGAAAAGGTCGGCGGGGCCTCATATATCTCAGAGCTTCAAGACAATTCAATATCGAGCGCGAACATCGAGCATTACTGCCGGATTGTAAAAAGCAAATCCACCTTGCGAAAGATAATTGCCGCAAGTTCTGAGACATTGGCTGCAGCTTATTCAGCGAACGGCGCCACACCGGAGGTAGTCCTTGACGATGCACAGCGAGCCCTAATGGAAATTTCCATTGAACAAAAAAGAAATGACGTCCGGGGATCGTGGGAAATTTGCAAAAGCACAATAAAGGTAATTGAAGCCCGCCATGAAGCAAACAGTTTAGTGACGGGACTTTCGACGGGTTTTCGTGATCTTGATAATTGGACTTCAGGGCTCCAGGACTCGGAGCTCGTTATTATAGCTGGAAGGCCGGGCATGGGCAAAACCGCCTTTGCCACGAACGTCGCGGAAAATATCGTTCTCTCCGGCAGCCCCGTCGTGATCTTCTCTCTGGAAATGTCCAGCGAAGGCCTTATGACGCGCATTTTGTCGTCGCGCACCGGCATTGATTCTCGACGGCTCCGGCGCGGCTCGATCTCAGCAGGTGATTGGCCGCGTCTTGTCCAGGCCGTGGATCAGGTCAGCAGGGTCCCTCTATTCATTGACGACTCGTCAACCTTAACCCCCATACAATTGAAATCCAGGGCACGGCGATTGAAGATAGAGCATGGACTGAAGCTCATCATAGTTGACTATCTACAATTGATGACCGTAGCGGGAAGGCACGAGACACGCGAAAGAGAGATCGCGGAAATAAGCCGCTCATTGAAGGCGCTCGCCAAGGAGTTACGAATCCCCGTTGTTGTTCTGTCTCAATTAAACCGGCAAGTGGACAGCCGCCCTTCCCGGCGTCCGGGCCTGGCGGATCTCCGCGAGTCCGGCGCAATCGAGCAAGACGCGGATGTGATCATGTTTCTCTATCGTGATGAAGTCTATAACCAGTCAGAGGATAATCCCGAGCGCCGTCTCGCAGAGGTTATCATCGGGAAGCAGCGTAACGGGCCGGTAGGAAAGATCAAGATGAGATTCGAGGCGGAGAGAACGCGGTTTTACGATCTGGAAGAGGATCGGGGATATAGGTAAAAAGGATTAAAATCGAGTGACAAAGGCGTTACATGGCAGAGGAAACCCGCACAGACAAAGGATTACGGAAGGAAGCACGGATTGCCAATCCAATTCCTAAACGTCTATTCAATCTACGGGAGGCAGCTCAATACCTGGGTCGGCCTGTGAGTGGTGTCCGTACTTTGATTTGGAGCGGGAAGCTCCCCTTCTTGCAGGAAGGCAGGAAGCAATACATCGACATAAAGGACATAGATTCTTTCATCGAGAGATGCAAGACCACAATGGTTTGAAGAAGGAAGATCGCATGGGTAACGGAAAGATAGACCCGGTCAAACTGTCTCAGTTGCTTCAATCCAGAAAATCTCAGCGGGAGTGCGCTGACTATTTTGGCGTGACAGAGGGGGCCATCAGTAAGAGGAAGAAGGAACTGAACATCTCCGTCGTCAAAAATGTTGCGCTCGAAACAGGACACCTGGTCGTTTCTAAACACCTCGATACTCTTGACCAGCTACAGAAGATCAATGGCAACGCAAACGAATTGTTGGATTTATTGATGCGCTGGAACCGCGGCGATAAAGAAGCCCTGCAGATCCTCGAATCCCAGGTGAGAAAGGTTCGGGTCCGAGGGTCAGAAGAGGAAGTTACAGAATACAAATTCAAAGATCCCCGCGAGCTCGCGCTCAAGGCCATGGCCGAGATTCGGGGGCAGTTGAATCTTCAACTGGATATTTTCAAGACATTGTATGACGTCCAGGCTGTGGCAGATTTTCAGCGGGAAGTATTAACAGCGATAGGAGAGGAAAGCATTGAGACCAGAGACAAGATCATCAGGCGTCTCAAAGAAAGTCGAGCTCTTCGACAATCTGTTGAGCTCCATTGATCTTCAATTCGGAAGCGAAACTGCGAGCTTTGAGTCCTACCAGGACGATCCAGTAGGGTTCTGTGAGGATCAGTTCGGCGAGCAGTACACGGACGACGTGAAGGCCATGATGGAATCTGTCCGTGATTACCCGGTTACGATTGCGAAGTCGGCAAACGCCGTGGGAAAAAGCCACGGTGCGGGCCGGGTAGCAGCCTGGTTTATTAAATGCTTCCACGACGCCCAGGTCTATACCGCCGCCGCTCCTCCTGAAGACAACCTGAAGAAAATCCTCTGGGGCGAGATCGGGTCCCTCGTCAGTAAACATCCAAAGCTTTTCGGAGAATTCAAGCAGAACGTCTTACACTTGGAACGCAATCCAAAGTCATTTTTAACCGGCGTTACAATCCCCCAGGCCGGCGATGATGCGATCAAGCAGGCTAAATTTAGCGGCAAGCATGCGCCACACATCCTGTTTATTTTCGATGAAGGCGACGCTATTCCGGATTCTGCTTACAAAGGCGCTGAGTCCTGTATGTCCGGGGGTCATTTCCGCATGTTGGTCATGTTCAATCCCCGGGCTGAGGCTGGGCCTGTCTATCGCATGGAGCGCGACGGCTTGGCACATGTCGTCAATCTTTCTGCCTTCAATCATCCCAATGTGATTACTGGCGAGAGCGTGATCCCCGGAGCCGTCGACCGGGAAACGACCGTACGCAGACTTAACCAGTGGTGCCGGCGAATGGCTGAGAACGAGCCCAGAGACGCGGGCTGCTTCGAATTACCATCTTTCCTTGAGGGCTCGGTTGCTAAGGACCAGAAGGGCAGACCTTTCCCGCCGCTGCAGCCCGGCTTTTATAAGATCACGAATCCGGCGTTTTCGTACATGGTTGTCGGCAAGTACCCGGCCCAGGGCGTCAATCAGTTAATCTCACGCGAGTGGACAACAGCAGCCCGGGCCCGCTGGGATCTGTACGTCTCGAAGTTCGGGGAAGTACCCCCCAGGGATGTTGCCGGCATCATGGGCTTGGACTGTGCGGAAATGGGGAATGATTTGAATAAGTGCTGTTTCCGGTATGGCGGATATGTCGAGAGACTCATCGGCTGGGGCGGTGTGGATATGATCGAAACCGGTGATAAGGCAAGCGTGGAATACCACAAGCGGACATTGCGGGCCTGTAGTGTAGACGGCAACGGCGTTGGCGCCGGCGTTGCCCCACACATGAGACGATTACGATGTAACGCCTACGGTATCAAAGCTCAGGAGCGACCCACTGAAACTACAGAGATGGGCGAGTTCGGTCTTATCAGGGATCAGCTCTGGTGGGCTGTCCGGGAATGGTTGCGGGTAGACACTGGCGCTATGCTGCCTCCGGACGAAGAACTACTCGAAGAGCTCCACACCGTCACCTATGAAGTCGTAAACGGAAAAATCAAGGTTATGGACCAGGATACTATCAAGGAATTGTTGAAGCGATCCCCGAACAGTACTGACGCGCTTCGCCAGACGTTCGCGGAAATCCAGGAGAGAACGATACTGCAGGTGGTTAAGCCGATCAAGAAAGTGAGGTACGCATGGTAGAAGTTGGTTGAAAGAGAAGATGGGGAAATACTCAATTAAGCGGCAGGACTCAAGGCAGGGAAACTTTACAGAACGGTGCATGCCTTGAAAGTAGTTCATTAATTTGGAGGTAATTATGAAAGTGAGGTTAATATGAAAAAGTATGAATTGATACCCTATGTCGCAACCGATGGAATCCCCACATTCACGGATTCCTTTATCAAGGGACTGTTCGAGCGGATGCAGCAGGAAGGCCTGATAGGCATGGTCTTCTTCGATGGGTCCGCAAAGGTGCCTGATGATTTCCTGAAAATGATGAAGTTCGGATGGAATAAGCTCTTTATCATAGAATTCAAAGGCAAACTTGGAGGGTGTTGCTGGCTCAATAAGTTCGAAATGCGTCGCGCAGATTTCCATTTATGTTTCTTTTCGACACTGCGCGGCCAGGACGCCGTTGAAGTAGGCAAAGAGATAGTTATTGAACTGCTCAACATGAAGAATGGCAACGGCGATTTTATCTTCGATCTCCTGGTGGGATTGACGCCGACCACGAACGAGGCGGCTATAAGATGGTGCGAGCGCATGGAATTTCCATCTGTAGGCATCCTTCCCGCCGCTGCGTGGGACGCCGCACTCGGTAAAAGCGTTCCCGGGCTGATCAGCTACGTGGAAAGGGGGGTTTATGGGTAAGGGCGGTAACACGACTACAACGACAAATAGTTATGATCCCGCGGCGTCTGAAAAGATGGCCGAAATCGCCGGGAAACAGGAGGCTATGGCGGAAGATCAATGGAATGAGTATAAACAATATTTCCAAGATTATGATGTTGCTGCCGTCAACGCCAACAAACAACTCCTGCCGTATGCCACATCGTCGACGCAGGCACAATTGCAGGAGCAGGAACTGGCATCTAATGAGAATGCTAAACTCTTGCCGGCATATACGAATCAGGCACTTACGGGTGTCGATGTAAATAAGCGGGCTGATGAGGCTGGAAACGAAGTCAAGGCCAACATGAAACTGGGAGAGATGACGCGCCGG
This sequence comes from Syntrophales bacterium, assembly GCA_049512055.1. Taxonomy (GTDB): domain Bacteria; phylum Desulfobacterota; class Syntrophia; order Syntrophales; family UBA2185; genus Fen-1135. Next base: position 7,857 of record JBEKXK010000023.1, read on the forward strand.
CGCGAGGCCTCACAGTATGGCATTGATCCGAATAGTACGGCCTTCGGAACCGCTGTGAACAACGCCGCACTTGACACTTCCAGGGCTGTCGCGGGTGCGCGAACAGGCGCGAAGAATGCCGCAGAGGAAGAGAACTTTGCCCGTCTCGGTGCTGCCCTGGGTAAACAGAGTGGTGCCGTGACGACAGTCAGTAACGCCAATCCAGAGGCGACGGCCGCTCAGTCGTACAGTGGTGCAGCGGCTACCTATGCGCCGTTGGCTACGCGGGTACTGTCTTCCGAGAAGGACACCAGCGGTGGCGGATTTGCGGATCTGCTCGGCAAGGCCGCGGGAATAGGAGCTGGGGCTCTCGGTGGTAATTATCTTGGTACACTCGGCACTAAATGGGCACAATAAGAAAGGGCCCCTGTATGACCATTTACCCGTCTTTCATGTTTTATATCCGTGTACACGCCCGTAATTCGTTTTGGTGGGATATTTGACGTCATTCTCAGACCGCCTTTTGCGGCTTTCCATATTCCGGCAGCGGCCATAAAGATAAAAGAAGGGATCTCTTCAAGGGCTCTTATACTGATCTTTTAAAGCTGAATACCGAAAGGCGGTGCGCTAATCCTCCACCGGAAGAGAGGGTAAATCACGAGAGAAAACGAATCCCACTTGGGAAAGGATGAAAACAGAGTGCCCTGGCCGATAACCAGGTAGGTTAAGCCATTCCGAAAAAATGGTTATTCCACTACGTGGAAGGAGCGAGGAAGATGCAAAGATTGTTAGGCGTCCGACTTTTTCTCTGCCTGAAAGGTTGGTACTCCAACTAAGGGTAGCAAGAGAGGCTTGAACCCGGCTCGGACTGTTAAGGCATAAACCTGCTCTCTCATATATGGGTAAAGTATATACGGGGCATTATGATTTGCCCAATGTGGGACGTCTTTGGGCGAAAACTTTGACTCGTCCACCTTAAAGAAGGCTAACAATTCAATGGCCATATCAAAGGGGTTTTTCTTATTCTTAACTTCTTCAGTCTCGAATTTAAGTCCTACGGATATGATCTTCTTTTTCTTATCATATTCCGTTGTACCAACACTCAACTTATAAAGTATTTCTCCATAGTCAAATAGTGGCTCAGGCCGCACATTCGCCTTAATTTCTAATTTCGTAGGGAATACGGACTCTATGGTGATTGGATGTTCAACAAACATTGTACCCTGCTAAGCAGCCAGACAATATTCATACTGGTCAGAACGTTGATTCAGCTCCACATTTAAGTAAGTCAGAAATATCTTGTCTATATTTTTGACCTTCAACGAGTGGTCAGACTTGTACTGTGAATAAACCGTCACAACTGGAGATAGAAGAGCAACTGAAATGTCCTTATAAAAGGAATAACCAGCCCGTTCTATATCGCAGATGAACTCTTCGTCAGTGAGGTTATCAAAATAGGTATTTACTTCTTCAAGCATCCTCTTGTAACTGCTATTCATGATAGTCACTCCCCTCGAAAGCTATGCAAATTTTTGAGATCTTATCTTGCTTTCTCACACACACCATTGGTTGTCTGTAATCACTTATCAGTGATCCAGGGAACATCATCTTTTTGTAATCATCGGACATGTAGGTTAATCTTACCGTGTCAATATTTTTTGCGATGTTTGTAGAGTAGTAATTAATCACAAAAGAATCGGTCACTCTATCAAGTTTCTTTGCTTGCAAATCCCTTATTGAAATTAGATCCTTAACCCTGCGAATAATTTGTCGATGCTCCGGGATGTCCAAATTAAGACAATAACCATAATCAATGCACGCACATATTATACCGATACAGGCGCCCTTGCCTAAACATTTCTCAGCCCAGTTTGCAGCAAGCCATCGCGAATGTTCGTAAAAATATACGCCGTCTCCCAAATAAGACCTTGCATCTCTCGTGGGAACAAATTTCTTTTCCTTCAGTATCTTTCTTGCAGTTTCTTTGGATGTGCCATGATATGCTTTCTGTAAGACTTGTCCGCTATGTTCGATGGCAAATTTCTTCTTCATATAGAAACAAGTAGTTCATTTCACAGAAGGTGCCGCTTGCCCAAGAAGGGGCTGCTTCATATCATGTAAAGACCGTTAATGTCAAATTTTTTCTTACATTCGTTCGCTTGACAACGCGATCCTGCACTGTTATCGACATTTCCTCATAAATACTGTAGCTTATGTATGCAATAAATAGTATCAGATTGAGGAGCACATGCGACGGCAAAAAGCCTGAAAGTCGCGTCAACCGTAGGATCATATGACACTGACGCTGGGGCAAAATCTGCACCTGACTTACTGCGTGGACGGATAAAACAGCTGCCAGCACCGAGCGTCACCGACCAATAATGACAAGCGCCCATCTTTCCCCGGTTTTTCACATGGCTGTGCGCCAAACATTTCTGCAAGAGCTGAGGCACCAGGTGCAAAGTAGACGGTCACTATGTTCTTTTCAAGGTCGTAGCGAGAAAAGACTGCCATGTCGATTGGCTGGCCAGCGGCGGCGAACAAAAGGAGAAAGGCTGTTTGAATTTGATCTGATGGCGCATAAGCTTCTCTTCCGTCACCGAGGTCTTTAGAATACCACTGAGTCATGATTAACACCCCCAACATTGTTTATATTGATCCATATAATACCTCGAATGCCGACTACAACGCATCCCACATTTCATCTGGAGATAGTTTGAAGGCTGTCAACGCAGCCTCATGTACGTCATCTTGGTATGGCGGGAGTACAGCAAGCATGCGATCAATCTTAGCCCAGAACTGCGGCCTAACACTCGGGAATGGAAGCTCCCCAACGGGCTTGTCTCCATCCTCGAACAACAAAAGACGCAACCCCGCGCCTTTTGCCAACTGAAGAATAGGGCTATCCGGCTGATGAGCAAACTGGTTGAGGAATGTTGTGAACGTGAGGGAGTTGTTAGGCAGGCGGACCAAACACGGAATCAGCGAGTATTCTCCTACGACGAACTCCCCATACCGAATATCCACGCCGCACGGTGCCTTGAGCAACGGCTCCGCCATACCGGTCGGCAGTCGTAGCATTAAGCAGGGGTAGGCATCCCCCCCCCGATTGACCCCAACCATCCAGATGCACGCTCCAGGCGGCATCTGTGAAAACGATTTTCCACCACCCTCTGTGCCGCGAATGGCGGCATGTCGAGCTTCCAAAATTGAGTCCGGGACTTTATTTCTCATGCGTTTTTCAGGGTCATACGTCATGACACTGAGGAGGGGGCGGCAGATCCGATACATCGCCTCGTAGCGATCCTTCGCCCTGCAAGAATCAGGCGAGAGCGCTCGACCTGAGGCATAGGCGAAAAGGTCAGCTACCTCTAAGAGTGTCGGGAGTGGGTCCGTGACTTGTTGGGGAACGATTTCTACATCTCCCACGCCACCTCCAGCGGCGATTCTGTAGTTGCTGTCGGCTTTGATCTTCTTTCCGAACCAACGGATCTTTCCTGGATCGGGATCGACGTAAAGGCAGACAGTTGCCCGATCAAAGTTCTGGACGAGCGGAATAGTGGCCGCTTGGAAGGCCAGGGCCGTGAGTTGCTTTGTTTCAAACTGCCCCGCTGGAAATCCAGCGCCGGCGAGCAATGCCTGCGGGTACTCGCTCCGGTGAATAGCTCCGACTGAGAAGATGCACGGTAAGGCGCGGAAGCGCGACAGCAACTGTTCAGCAAATGCGTATGTCTGCTCCTCTCCCAAGTGGCTCCACTTCGATTTCTTGCGATGATCGCCGTGGAACAGGACGTAACAGTGCAACTCGGCCCCTTCCGGGACACCGTATTCCTGCTTGGTCTGGCGCAGAATTTGTTCGGCGCGTCCGATTTGGGAGCTCGGCACGAACAACGCACCGTAGACCGTGGTCTTTCCAGAAGTGCTTTCGTCGCCGTATATCGTAAACATTATTTCTACCGCCAAGACTAATCGCAGGTACCCATCATCATCAGTTATAGGTAGACACTGCTCCGTAGGACCAAGCTCATGTTTCCGCACCTATCGGAACGTGGTTTCGGCTTCACCGTCGCAGCCAGCGCGGATTCCTTCGTCATCAGAGGGCTGTGGGCCTTCCGTCTGTCGGTGAAAAGTTCGAATCAGTCGTCGTTAATTGATTTGGAATCAGCGATAATCATTTATAATCTTGCATAATTAACAAACGTTATCAAGCAGATATCTCAGGAAGAAGCCAAGTGGCTGGACGATGGTCGGAGGGTCGCCAGCAAACCGGAAGATGGCTTTTTAGATTTATTGAGTACACCTACGAGTAAATACCGGGGAACCATGGTGAAGAGGTAAATATTATCGCCTGAAAGCAATGCACTCCGGCTCATGGGCTGTGCGGTTTATGGGCGTCCCCTGCAGCCAGTTGTTAGCGAGTCCTCTATTTGGGCTGCTAAAGTCTGATTCGGGATATTGAATATTCAGCTTGCTCTGTCGCCCTCTGAACTGCTCTTCGCGAGTAGTTGAGTATAGTGATGATGAATAAGAGCCAGAGGAGGAATACTGCCGAGAGCAGGATGAGAGACGACATAACGACGGTTAGCTTGGACATAAATAGAGATGATGCAATGCATACGACAAGAAATACTGCAAAAGCCACTGATGACCATTCCTGCAGTTGAATGCCCGCCCGTTTTCTTCCTGGCGCTGGTAGATCTTTCAGAAGGTAACCTCCCAAGGCTTCATGGTGCCGCGTCACAAACCCAACCAAGCAGCAACACAAAGCTAAGCCCATTTGACTGAGGTCTTCAATAGGACCTTTAAGTATATAGTTGCCATTCATGGTCAGAGACAGTGTTATAAGTGCCCCAGACAGTAGAAGCAACCAACTACTTAACAAGTTGCCTCCCCAGCGGAAGATCCTATGTGGAAGCCACGGAACAGTCCCTCTGGGATAGGTACTGCAGAACGCAACTATGAGCAGTACAGGTATAGATACAAAAGCTTTCATGGTAGGGCCCAAGCCCATGATAATGGTCATAACCGCCGCGCACAACCAGCACAGGATAGAGCTGCGCATTCGAGCCCATATCATGGAGTTAGCCAAGAACTTAAGAATCTGATCCGAATTGCATCGCAGCTTTTTTCTTTCGAGAAAGAGTGCGGTTGAAACGATGTCTCCCTCAAATGCCAAGTGATAGCGAAATTCTCGATATACACCTTTCCGTTCTGAGCGCCTCACTTCACGCAATTTTAGATAGCCCTCCCGGTTACGAACATATGGCACGCACCGACTTACGACCCACATAATGTACGATTCTGTTAAGCCAGCGCCATAATAGAGTTCAGGTTCTGCCGTTCCCTCTATGTGTCTCAAAAGAAGCGATGCCAGATGCTCAGATTTTGTAGGCGTAAGAACAGGAAGAAGGTTCGTGAGTTCCACAAGCCTATCCATTGATAGCCGAGTAGTAATAAGCTCGGCAGCCCGACCACTTTGTTGGTCGTTGCCGTCGCGAATCAAATCAACCAACATATTTTCAAAACTGCTACTGAGGTAGCCTGCTTCGCTCAGGCATTTGTCCCATATTTCCGGGTGCCGTCCCAGAATATTAGTAGCAGCGGCTGTGCCCGCAGTAGCCAAAGATCTGCCAACTAAAGATGCTATCTCCTCTTCCTTGTAGAGCCGCTCTTCCAGAGCAGCACATAGTCGTTGCTCGAGTGGCGCAGAGATTTTCCGTAACAAAGGGACAACAGCGCCGGCGGTTGTGCCGTCTTTTCTGTCAATACCATCCAAGCATGCAACAATTGCCCTTTCCTGCATTTCAGTCGATGGTGTCGGACATTCAGCAACTGCGGTTACGGCAAGCAGTGGGGTGTTCACAAACAGCGCGTTGAGCAATGGGCTGGGATCCCTCATTTGCGCCGCGGAGAGTAGGATGACCTCACGCCACCACGTTTTGGGTTCCAGCTCGGCGACCTTGTCTGCGCTAATTTGTCCTTGAAGTTCAAGCGATGCGAAGTATTCTTGCAGTCCAAACTGAGCAAATATGAACGTACTGTATCCTTCACTAACAAGTATACCTGTTCTGATGGCAATGCTCCGGATGAGTTCTTCTGCCTTTGACTCTTCAAGGCCGAAATTCGGCAACCACGACTTAACAAGCGCAATTGCTTGAGGCAGTGAGCATTCAGAGGTGTTGTTTGAGTGGAGATAAAACGCCATTCTCGATAGCACTCGACTATACACAGGCCGAAGAGGGTCGGGAGGATGACCTTGCGCAGTAGCCCAGTCCGATACCAACCACTTGGCAACTCGGGCAAGGTACTCAAACCTTTCATCAGGAATCCCCAAGTTCGACTCAGTGTATTGCATTAGTCCCCCTACCAACAAAAGTGGTGAGCGGGCCAACTCAAGAATGCGGGGAGTTCCTGCGAGGTCTCTCCAAAAGGTGTCCTTATTCTTGCCGGTCGGGTAACCCAGTGGCCACTCATCGGCAAATCGCTTGATTTGATTGTCGGTGAGTGGGCGAACTTCCCAAATCTCTGGGATGTCGAGTGGGACATCGCGATAAGCTTCCTTCCTACATGTCACAATTAATTTTTTTCTCGCAGCTTGAGAGAAATGCCTTGAGTAGAACTTGTTGATATCGTCACATACTTTGGCTCTCAAATGCGGGCGCACTTCATCGAGCCCATCCAACACACAGTAGCAATTGCTGGCTGTAAGTTGTGTTTGTGTGGCTATTTCAGGGTCTGGTATTCCTGCCTTGCGGATTTGCTCAACCAGATAGTCCTCGATCGCTTCAAAGCCCGAGTAATCTCGAAGTCGCACGAAGAAAGGGTAATCTCTGGAGCTCCGTAGTGCTTCCAGTGTGTATTTCTTTGCGAGGGTGGACTTTCCCACGCCAGGTCCGCCGACCAGGACGAATGGTCCTTGTGGCTCATAAGCCTCCTTTTCCTTTGTGGGCATGAGATCTGAGGGGGCGAGGTCAAGTGGGATAAAGACGTCGTCGATCTTAAATCCGCGTCTGCGTCCGACTACGATGAGTGTTTCACACTCCTCAGTCAGAACCTTTTTGTAAGCACGGATTCCACGGTGCTGACGGTACTTGCGTCGCGCCCAGCGAAAAAAACCGGCCCATTTCATTATCAGGGCTACGGTGGCTGAGCCAATGAGGCTGTAAAAGATCGCCATTAAGTCCCACGAATTGAACCATGATAAGAATTCATTGAATGATTTCATGTTTATTTTCTCACTAGGAATAAATACACAGTCCGTGTATACGGCAATTGCGTAAGTTTACCATTGTCTTATACAGCTGAGCCATACATTTTACTATCGTATTCCTTGCTTATATCCTTTCTCTACAATAGTTGTTGAGTCCATAAAAAACATATAATCGACTTGCGGCTAACCACAGAGCGGAATGCTGAGCATGCTCTACCGATTAAATCCGCTGTCACACCGGCAATTCCTGTTGTTCGCCTTTCTTTTTTGTCACCTTTGGAGCCTTCTTGAATGTTGCTCCCACTTGCCGGATCGGCGGCATTTCTATCCCTTTCCCGGCCAGCAGTTCGGCCACAGTGAGAAGCTGAATCCTCGGATACTTCTTTCCCCAGAAAGCGGACTCATAGAATCCCGCTGTAACTGCTTCTGTTTTCATGTCGGAAGTGGGTTTCTGCATCGAGATAAGAACCCCAATCGCGGCCTTTTCTCGTTCCAGAACTCCCTTCAGATCACGGACGTGCGCAGAGCCGGTTTTCCCGGCTTTGACCGAAAGGATTATGCTTTCAAAACTTCCCGGCTTTTCCCCCTGGAAGATGATCCGCCCATCAATACCCTTGTCAGCTCCTTTCTTCTGTTCAACAGGACGCGCTCCCACAAGGCCAAGCGCCCACCACTGGAATTGATACGGATCGGACTCGGCCAGCCGTTCAGCATCCGGTACGCTCACGGGTTCACCTATCACCTTGAACGTGGCGGAGTCGCCGAAAGAATCATTCAACCGGGTCTTAATCAAGGTTATGGCAAGGTGAGTAATATCTATCCCGATCCATGGACGCCCAAGCGCTTGCGCGGCGGCAATTGTGGTTCCGCAGCCGCAGAACGGGTCAAGCACAACGTCTCCAGGGTTACTACTCGCATTGATAATCCGCTCCAGTAGAGCAACAGGTTTTTGGGTCGGATAGCCGAGTCGTTCGGCGGATTGAGAGTTAATAGGAGGGACGTCAGTCCAGATATCCTCCACGGGGTTGCCGCGGGACTCATCGAGGTATCGTTTGACACGCACCATGTTATCAGATGTAAATACAAGCTGTCCTTTTTCCATGCTTACATCGATGCGCTCTTGTGTCCAGATCCAGTGCTTGCCGGGCGGCGGCGCGATCTCGCGGTTGCCGAAACGTCGTGGCCCGCCCGCGCCCGCTTGCGTGAAATTATCGAGCATATAGCGCCGTCCTGTGTCGGGCTCTACTTGCGAGTAGTGCTGGTCTATTCGTCGCTGATCCAGGGGCACATACTGGCGTTGAAAGAAAGCTGCGTCCGACTTCCGGTAAGCGAAAATGGTGTCGTGTACTGCGCCGAATCCCCGCGTCTGGCCTTTTGAGGCGCGGATTTTTTGCCAGATGATCTCGTTCTGGAAGGAATCCACGCCGAAGACAGCATCCATAAGTATCTTCAGATAGTGGCTTGCCGTTGGATCGCAGTGAAGGTAAATGCTCGCGGTCGGTTTCATCACACGCCGGAGTTCAACCAAACGCGGGGCCATCATCACGAGATAGGCCAGCATGTCGCACTCGCCCAAGAAGGTCCGAAACGCCTGAAGGCAATCTGCTACACGCCCTCCCGCCGTCACGATCTCCGCAAAGATGGATTCGGATTCCTGATTCCATGTCCACGTATCTGTGAAAGCCTGAATCTGGCTTGCGGCTTTGCTCCCGTTTTTTTCTGCGAACAGGACATTGTAATTTGCATTGGAGTTGAAAGGCGGGTCCAGATAAACGAGGTCCACGGTTTCGTCTTTGATATGCCGGCGCATTACGTCCAGGTTGTCGCCGTAGTAGAGTTGGTTGTTCGAGCTTTCCGTCATGACGTCATTTCCCTTCTTATCTGTTCCGTGAAGTCCTTCTCGGAAGGGACCGTGATCCGCTGTTCAATTATGTTTGTTCCAAGAAATATCAAACAAATACCTATGTCAAGCGAAATGAATTAGAAAATTCCCCGTAGTCTATTTCACTGTTGTCTTCTCTTAGGAAGCGAGCAGAATCTTTCTCGCCCAATCTCTTATGAGATCCACGATATTGCTCGGCAGTGGGTCCGGTGGTTCTTGGTCGAGATACGGGCTCACCAGGTCTTCTCTCACTATCTCGTCTGCCTGTACGCTCTGCAGCCCCTTCTGTTCCAGCTTGTACTTCGCGATCTCGGCCTTCTCGGCTACACTGTCGAGTTCCTTTTCCAGCCTGTCATCCACGAACATCCTCCAAACATCCTTCGGCTTGTTCGTCAGAAGGTATTCCAGATGGTCGCTCCAGTACCTGCTCGCCTTCGGGTTGTCGAGTACCTCGATCTTCGGTGACATCTTGTATGCTTCCTTTTTCGGTTCGGGTAGGGGATGGGATACGCTTAGCATTGCGTTTTGCATATCCAAGGATGTTTCTTCGTGAATCGATCGCAGCGGTGTCGTGGCTTTCTTCTTCGGCCCCGGGTCATCCTCTTTCATAGGAACTCCCCCTCCGAATGGTAGTCATACTGTGTAAGGAAACGGTTTGGTTAAAGGTTACTTCTTCGGTTTCTTGTCTTGCTTCTCGTACTTCTTTAGAAGATCCGTCATTGCCTCTTCCAAAATATCGTTCATAGGCCGTTCAAGATCGATGGCGAGCTTTTTAAATTCCTTCAAGAGCGGATTGTTTACCTGGGTTGTGAACATCTTCTTATCCATGGTGAAATTACTAATTTATTTCCCGATTAAATGCAAGATAAATATTATTTGACATTAGCTATATCTTGATATATGTATACATTGAAATACATTCTCCAGACCATAGACACATGAAAATTAAACAAACATATAAGCCTGAAGACACCTCACGTGGCGACGCGTGGGGCGGGTAGTCTATGCCCGGGAGACGCCTTCAGGCTTAATTATTTATGAGAGGAGGAAATAAGGCTATGAAAGTAAAAACACCCGAAGAGATAAAAGAATACTTGGATAAGGTACAAGGCACCATAGAAACAAACCGTGCAAAGATTCAGATCCTCACGGAGCACTTTAAGTGTTTGGGCGGCAAGGAAGATCCTGAGTTTGATTGCTTTGTTTTATGGGTTGAGGGTGTCTCTCTGCTTCTTACGGAAATAGGACAATCTTTGATGGATGTAGATGATGGCGCCTTCTCTGCTGCTCAAGAATCCGTCCTGCTATACAGTCCGGACCCAGCGAAGATCAAACAGCACAAAGAATATTTGCGGTCCATCGGGATAAAAGAACCATGAAGCGTCACAGACAAACTCCACGGGATAGGCGGCCGGTGCCGAAAAGGACTCCCCTGATCCTGTCCGTGAAACGACCCAGGGAGAAAGTGAGGGACTTTTAAAATGGGAACGATTTACAAGAGAGGCAAGATTCTATGGATTAAGTATCATCGAGCCGGTAAGCCTTACTACGAGAGTACAAAGAGCGCCAAAGAAGCCGATGCAAAGAGGCTCCTGAAAAAGCGTGAAGGTGAAATCTCAGAAGGCAAATTACCGGGCATTTACTTCGACAAGATCCTTTATGATGAACTGGCAAAGGATATCGTGACAGATTACGAGATCAACGGCCGGAAGTCTCTTGGCCGGCTGCAGAACAGCCTGGATCATCTCAACCCTGAATTTACGGGTGTCCGCATTGTAAATATCAGTACATCGAGAATAAAAAGATACATGGACAAGAGGATAACGGAAGAGGCCACAAATGGCACAATCAATCGGGAGCTTTCGGCATTGAAAAGAATGCTTGTGATTGGCTCCCGGAGTACCCCGCCAAAAGTCAACCGTGTTCCGTTTATTCCTATGTTGAAAGAGAGTAACGTCCGGAAGGGATTTTTTGAGCATGGGGAGTTTATTGCGCTGCGAGACGCTCTGCCTGATCATCTTTATGGCTTTATGACATTTGCTTACAAAAAGGGATGGAGGCTTTCGGAAATAACGGACTTGCCCCCGAGTCAAGTTGATCTCGATAATGGAATAGTAACTTTGAATCCAGGAGAAACGAAAAATGATGAGGGCCGGACGGTGTACCTGGATGAAGAAGAACGGGAGATATTCGCGGCGCAATTGGAGCGTCGGAAGAAAGGTCCCTGCATTTTGCCTTATGTCTTTTTGAATGAGGCTGGTACGGACAAAATAAAGCGATTTGACAAGGCGTGGACATCAGCTTGTAAAAAGTGCGGTTTTCAAAAGTGGGATGAAGAGAAAGGCAAAAGGGTTAATACTAAAATATTTCACGATCTCAGGAGAACGGCTGTCAGAAACATGGTCAGGGCTGGAATACCTGAACGTGTTGCAATGATGATCACGGGACACAAAACGAGGTCAGTTTTTGAGCGATACAACATCGTAAGCGATACAGATTTGAAAGAGGCTGCGAACCGTCAAAAAGTGTATCTCGAAAGCCAAACCGTTACAAAAACCGTTACAGTCGTGGATTTTGAGAAGGGAAAGGAAAGTAAAACAGCATCTAAATCTGCGAAAATACTGGTGGGCCGTATGGGACTTGAACCCACGACCAACGGATTAAAAGTCCGCTGCTCTACCAACTGAGCTAACGGCCCACCCATGATATAATTTTTAAAGCTTGCCCTCTTACTAAGAAGACTCTTGAGTTGTCAAGAAAAAAAGGGGTCAGGCACCAAAAGGATTTCTGATGATAATCGTTTCGTCACGGCCCGCTCCCACAGAGACCAGCACCAGTTTCACGCCTGCAAGCTTTTCCAGTCTCTCTATATATAACCTGGTATTGCGGGGAAGTTCCTTGATACGCCTGGCCTTGCCGATGCTCTCCTTCCATCCCTCCATTTCTTCATAAACGGGCTCGCACCGTTCAAGGAGGCGATGATTCGGAGGAATGGACTCGGTGAATTCTCCCTGCGGTGTACGGTAGCCTACGCATATCTTCAGTTTTTCGAGACCGGTAAGAACATCGAGTTTGGTGAGAGCGATCCCCGTGATACCGGAGAGCCGCAGAGATTGTCTTACCAGGACCATGTCGAGCCAGCCGCAGCGTCGTTTTCTTCCTGTGGTGGCGCCGTATTCATGACCCACGTCGCGTATACTGTCTCCGATTGCACAGGTCAATTCTGTCACAAACGGACCTTCTCCTACTCTCGTCGTGTATGCTTTGCATATCCCGATGACTTCGCCGACGGCTGACGGCCCTACACCGGTTCCGCAGCTTGCGTTGCCGGAGACGGTGTTTGATGACGTGACGTAGGGAAATGTGCCATGGTCAATGTCCAAGTGACATCCCTGGGCTCCCTCGAAAAGGATTCTTTTCCCTTTCTTGAGCTGGTCGTTTATGACCATCGATGTATCCGTCACATACGGCCGGAGGCGCTCGGCATAGGATTTATATTCGTTGTAAATCGCTTCCGCATCCAAGGGCTCTTCCTGGAAAAGTCGCGTCAGATAGAAGTTCTTTTCCTCCACATTCTTTATGACCTTTTCCCTGAACACCTGATCGTCTAAGAGATCGCACATCCGTATCCCCACCCGTGCAATCTTATCTTCATAGGCCGGTCCGATGCCTCTTCCCGTAGTCCCGATCTTCTTGCCGAGGCCGTGAGACTCACGGGCAACATCAAGCTTCCAGTGGTAGGGCATGATGACGTGAGCTCTCTCACTCACGTACAGTTTCGTATTGGGCGGCAGGAGTCCCCGGTTCTTGAGGCTGTCTATCTCTTCGAGAAGAACTTTGGGGTTTACCACTACCCCGTTGCCGATTACGCAAATCTTGTTATCATGCAGGATTCCTGAAGGTATCAAATGCAGGATTGTCTGTTCGCCCTTTACCACGAGAGTATGGCCGGCGTTGTTCCCGCCCTGGAACCGCGCAATAATATCTGCGCTCTTCGCATACAGGTCAACGACCTTTCCCTTGCCTTCATCACCCCATTGTGTTCCAACAACAGCGACATTTGCCATTAGCCATTCTCCTGTCTACATCTCCAGCTGCGTAACGGAGATGATATTGGGCAGATTGCGGAGTTTATCAAGAACTTCCCGATTTACCATCGTGTCCGTTGTCAGGACTACGAGCGCCTCTCCGTCGATCTGCTCACGGCTCAAGTGGAGTCTCGCAATATTGACATTGTTGCTTCCGAGGCTTGTGCCAAGATTGCCGATCACTCCGGGTTTGTCGTAGTTTGATACTACCAGCATATGCCCCTCAGGAATTACCTCGACAGTAAATTTGTTGATCCTGACGATTCTAAGATACTGCCGACCGAAAATGGTGCCCACCGCATAGCAGGCTTCCTGTGCTGTTTTGACAGTCAGCGATATCGTGCTCGTATAATCCTTTGCCTCGCTGCTTTTTGACTCGACAACCCTGATGCCGCGTTCCTTGGCGATGAGAGGCGCGTTTATATAATTAACGTTCTCGTTCAGGATGGGCGTCAAGAGCCCCTTAAGCAGGGAAATGGTTATGGGAGCGACATTGTAATTCAGGATATCTCCGCTGTACTCTACCGTGACCTCGTTGATGCCGCCCTTAACCAGTTGCGCCTCGAACGTCCCCATTTTCTCCGCGAGGTCCAGGTAAGGCTGGATAACAGTCAGCAGTTCGGCGCTGACAGACGGGAAATTAACGGCATTTTTAATTTCTCCTTTGTTGAGAAAGTTCACTATCTGCTCGGCGATAGCGATGGCCACATTGACCTGGGCTTCGTCTGTAGACGCGCCCAGATGGGGCGTGCAGATTACATTGCCGAGAGAAATGAGCTCTTTATTCTTTGTCGGTTCTTCTTCGAACACATCGAGAGCGGCGCCGGCAACTTTTCCCGAGACGAGGGCGTCATAGAGGTCCTTTTCATTTATGATACCGCCGCGCGCGCAATTTATCACATAAACGCCTTTTTTCATCTTGGCAAAAGCCTTGGCATCGATTATGCCCCTTGTCTCCTTTGTCATGGGGGTATGCACTGAAATAAAGTGGGACTTCTGCAGCAGTTCGTCCAAAGTAACGAGTGTGATCCCCAGTTTTCCCGCTGCCTCCGGTGAAATGAAGGGGTCATAAGCGATAACATTCATCTTCAGACCCATGGCCCGGTCGGCAACGATGGTGCCGACGCGCCCGATACCGATAATACCGAGGGTCTTATTATAGAGCTCTGCGCCCATGAATTTATTTTTTTCCCACTTTCCGCCTTTCATGGACGCCGTGGCCTGAGGTATCTTTCTCGCGAGGGAAAACATCATGGCGATGGTATGTTCACCCGTAGTGATGGTATTGCCTCCGGGTGTATTCATGCAGACGATACCCCTCTTACTCGCCGCGGCAATATCCACATTATCAAGGCCGATACCCGCCCGTCCGATTACAGAGAGCTTCTCCGCGTGGTCGATGATCTCCTTGGTCACCTTCGTGGCGCTCCTGATGGCGAGGCCATCATAATCCTTGATGATACCTTTGAGTTCATCCGGCGTGAGGTTCGTCATCAGATCCACTTCAATCTCCGGTGCGTTCTTGAGTATTTCAATGCCCTCGGCAGCCAGGGTATCGCTTACGAGAACTTTCTTCATAGTCGTCATCCTCCTGAAATTAATTAATGAGATATCCTGATGATCCAAATGAGATCATAATTCTTTAATTTTTTGATTATAAACCTTTTCCATTTCCGTGAGGGCGTATCTAATATCTTCCGGTTGGATCGTCGGGCCGCACCAGAAACGGAATCCCGGCGGGGCATCCCTGTAAGAATTTATGTCGTGCGCAATATTTTTCTTCCCGAGTTCGCTGGAAATGCTCTTCAAGAACTTTGCCTGATCGTCCTTAGAGAGCTTGCGCACTTTTTCGCCGGTTACAGAGAGACACACGGATGTGCTCGAGCGTGTGTCCTTTGATGCCGCGAGGAAATCGATCCAATCATTTTTCCCCACCCAATCTTCTACGGTCTTAAGGTTTTTCTCGCTCCTCTCTATGAGACCGGCCAGTCCTATTTCCTTTGCCCAGTTGAGGGCATCGAGGTAGTCTTCTACACAGAGCATGGATGGGGTATTGATGGTGTCGCCTTCAAAGATAGCCTTATCAACCTTGCCGGCTTTTTTCATCCGGAAGACCTTGGGAAGCGGCCACGGCGGATCGTAAGTCTCTATACGCTGTATGGCTTTCGGGCTCAAAATGAGCATGCCGTGGGCTGCTTCACCACCCAGGCATTTTTGCCAGGAGTACGTCAGCACGTCCACCTTTGACCAGTCGATATTCATGGCGAAAACAGCGCTGGTGGCATCGCAGAGGGATAACCCCTCACGATCCTTCGGAATCCAGTTCCAGTCGGGGATTCTTACGCCACTTGTTGTTCCATTCGCAACAAAGACGCAATCATTGGACCAGTCGACTGACTTCAAATCCGGTATTTTCCCGTAATCTGCTTTCAGGACAGTGGGGTTCAGCTTCAAATGTTTGGTGATATCTGTTGCCCAGCCTGCGGAAAAGCTCTCCCAGACGAGTACTGTAACAGGAAGGGGCCCTAAGAGGGTCCACATGGCCGCTTCAAAAGCGCCCGTGTCGGATCCGGGCATTATTCCGACAAGGTAATCCTTTGGGATTCCCAGGATCTCTCTGCTTTCGGCTATGGCTTTTGCCAGTCTTTCCTTTCCGAGGGAGGAGCGATGGGACCTGCCGACGGGGGCGTTCTTGAGAAGATCAAGACTCCAATTGGGCCTCTTGCTGCAAGGGCCGGAACTAAAATTTGGATTATGCATACTTTACTATCTCCTGATTTTTTTTGCCAGACGTTGAAATATATCAGCATTGATATGATTACTCAAGATTTTTTGAATTGGTTTCGTATTGACTGCTGGACTAAAAAAACATATGTTCATGCTATATTAGCGCATTGCAAAGGGTTATTTAATTGAAAAAGATTAAAACCGCCTTTTTTTGTCAGAACTGTGGCCACCAGTCACTAAAATGGCTGGGCAAGTGTCCCTCGTGTGATGAATGGAACCGGTTCGCCGAGGAAGAAATAAGGGCTGTCGATCCCGCGGGTCCCGCGGGCATCGAGTTCAATGAATCCCCCTTGCCTATCGACGAAATCGTTGCCGATGAAAAAGAAAGGATGACCACGGGGATTGCGGAAATGGACAGGGTTCTGGGCGGGGGTATAGTAAACGGATCGGTTACGCTCGTCGGCGGCGACCCCGGCATCGGCAAATCTACGCTCCTTCTTCAGGTGGTCCACAATCTCGCAGAAAAGGGTTTGAAGATCCTCTACATCTCCGGTGAGGAATCGGCAAAGCAGATAAAGCTCCGGGGCGCGCGGCTCGGGGCCTCATCAAAAAATCTTTTCGTCCTGGTAGAAATCAATCTGGATAGCATCGTCAAACATATCAAGGAGATATCGCCGAGAGCGGTGGTAATTGATTCCATTCAGACCATGTATTCACCGGTGCTGACGTCCGCGCCGGGAAGCGTCGGGCAGGTCAGGGAGTCATCAGCACGTCTCATTCTCCTTGCAAAAAAGACAGGCATTCCCGTCTTTTTGGTCGGGCATGTGACCAAGGACGGCTCCATAGCAGGCCCGAAGGTGCTGGAACATATGGTGGATACGGTACTCTATTTCGAGGGTGACTCAAGTCATGCATATCGTATCATCAGGGCCATGAAGAATAGATTCGGGCCGACCAATGAAATCGGCGTCTTTGAAATGAGGAGCAACGGTTTAAATGAAGTTGCGAACCCCTCGGCATTTTTTCTGACGGAACGGCCGGAAGGGGCTCCGGGTTCCGTGGTTGTGCCCAGCATTGAAGGCACCAGGCCGATACTTATAGAGATACAGTCCCTCGTCAATCCGACTAATTTCGGCATGCCGCGCAGGACGACCATCGGGGTGGACCATAATCGGGTAGCCTTGCTTGCCGCTGTCATGGATAAGATGTGCGGTTTCCGTCTCAACGGGCATGATATTTTTATCAATGTGGCAGGCGGCATGAAAGTGGACGAGCCGGCAGTCGACCTGGGAATTGTTGCGTCCATGGCCTCCAGTTTTCTCGACAAACCCATTGATAAAGGCACCGTGGTATTTGGTGAAGTCGGTCTTGCCGGCGAGGTGAGGGGGATCTCCCAGATGGACATCAGGATCAAAGAGGCGGCCCGCATGGGATTTGTGCGCTGCATCATGCCTCAGACCTCTTCCCGAAATGTATCTGCAGAAAAAAAGATGGAATGTATCAGGGTCAACAGTCTGAAAAAACTCCTGGAGCATCTCTTCTGATTATGCCAAAAAAAATTCTTATTGTTGATGATGAAAGAGACATCGTCGATTTAATCAGTTACAATCTTGAGAAGGAGGGGTTTACAGCTCTTAAGGCCCATGATGGGGAAGGGGCCCTCGAACTGGTTAAGGCGAAAAGACCGGATCTGGTCATTCTCGATCTCATGCTGCCGGGCATGAGAGGATTAGAGGTATGCAAATTCATCCGGAAGAACCCGGAAATAGAAACGCTGCCGATCATCATGCTCACGGCTAAAGGCGATGAGGTAGATAAGATACTGGGCCTGGAGATGGGCGCAGACGATTACATCACCAAGCCGTTCAATGTGAGGGAGCTGATGGCCAGGATTCATGCGGTCCTGCGAAGGGCGGAAGGGCGTCCCGATTCGCACAAGAAGGAACAGTTCGCATACAAAGGACTCCGGTTTGATTACAGCTCATATGACGTTACCATAGATGGGGAAAAGGTCGATCTTGGTCCGACAGAATTGAAACTTTTGCGATTCTTAACACAACATCCCGGCAGGGTTTACAGCAGGGATCAGCTTCTGGACTATGTCTGGGGGGATGAGACTTTCGTTGAGCCACGCACTGTGGATGTCCATATCAGCCGCCTGAGGATGGCCATAGAAAAGGATAAGGATAAGCCGCAGTATATCCTGACCGTCAGGGGAATCGGGTATAAATTCGTAGATACGAAATAAGTGTGATACAAGAGAAAACATCTGCATAACTTCTCTGTTCGTCATTCCGGGCTTGACCCGAAATCTAGGCGCTGTCCTCGCGCAAGCGGGGAACCATGAAATCAATAATAGATTCCCGCTTTCGCGGGAATGACAAAATTGCTGGCTTTATACAGTTTTGCAATAAAGGTCTCAAAAGATATCCTGACAACCGTTACTGGATAACTAAACGCTGCCGATACGCATGAACGAATTTGAGATGATTAGAAGGAGCAAAGATATGCATAAACTGATGCGCTTATTAATTTCATTTGCCTTCATTTTCTTGCTTGCCGGCGCGTCAATTGTCTGTGCCCAAGATCAACAGAAATCGTTGGATGACGATTTTCTTCATCAGCTCTTTCTTTCCGCTAAGGATGGAAAAGCGGACAAAGAGACCTTGGTAAAAAGAATAAACACTCTGGCAAAAGAAAAGTTTGATGAGCAGTATAAGGGAAACGTCAAAAACATGGAGTTAGAAGGCATCTATGAGCTTGCTAAAAATTGTTATGTGACTTGTCATACCGCGCAATTGACGGGCGGCGAGGAGGTTTTTTTATTTCATGCCCACATATTTGGTAAAATTGAAAACAGCGATGTCCAGATCCATGGTCGCGGAAAAGAGGATATGGCAGAATTCGGAAAATTCATGATGATGAGCGAAAGCGGGAAAATAAAATTTATCAGATACTTCTTCAAGACGTATGCAAAAATTGAATTGCCTTCGTAAGAGAGGCAGGTTCTAAATTACGCCTGCCGGCGATTGAAGCTCTCCGCAGCACGCTGCGGAGAAGCTTCGATTCTTAGGGAACAGTCGTTCGTCATTCGCTCGCTTACCCCGCAGCAAGCTACGGGGAATGCGCTGGCTACGGAATTCATGTAAAATCAAAATCAAATTCTCCCTGACATACACCGCTATCAAGCATCAAACATCGTCGTACCTGGGGTGTGACATTATACCTGATTCCCAGGTTGTCAAACCAGCACTGAAGTCTGTAGATAACCCCGCATTCATATTGATCGATAGCCCCTATTCTCTTTATTCCTTTGTATGCGAAGCAGTTACCGGGCTCAAATTCCCAGTGGAGCACGTTATCTTTCGGGAAGGATATGGTGATATTCATAAAAGCGGGTATAAATAAATGGGAGGCGGCCGCAAAGAAATCTTTGAACTCCTGAAAATTCTCAATCCGTTTCTCGAGTCCCAGGGCCTTCGTGATTCTGTCTATCTCCATCGGCGCTAATAATCTAATTGCCGCTTTGTTCAGCTCATTCGCCTTTTCTATGCCGAAGTTCTTTAGACAGTGATAGAACCACATTCCGTCATGGGTCATCCAGCAACGGTTCAAAAGCTCGATGATCTCTTCTTCTTGCAGTGCGCGCACAGGACTCATGGGCGTATCCTTTCGTCACGTGTTCTCGTAACCATTCTTGCATACGAGAACGGTTCAAGCATCTTATAATCTTCTCAACTGAAAGTTACCGTGGACAATGCAGCAGACATTTCCCTGCTCATCCTTCAGTTCGAGATCCAAAGTCCAATCCGCTTTTCCGATTTCATCAGTAAGCTTTTTAATACCTTCAGCCTGTTCAGGGGTCATCGATGCCTCAACTGTGATGTCTGTGGTCGCCGGTCTCTTGAAGGTGATTGTAACCTCCTTCAGCAAGGGATAGTATTTCCTGAGATCGAATGCGGAATAGAACAGGACCCCACCTGCAAAATCCGCCAGTGAGAAGAGAGACCCGGCATATACCGTACCGATGTGATTCAGGTTCGGTTCTTTCGGCAGCATTATCCTTACGGACTGCTTCTCAAGATCGAGGATGCGCATGCCCATTTTTTCAATGATCGGGATTGCCTTTTCGAGATAACCGACAAGGTCCTTATACTCATCGCTGATTGCCATTTGTCAATTCTCCTAATATGATTTTATCCTCTCGCTCAGAAGGAACAAGTATAGTACGAAATCGGCATGCTGCGCATAATTATGCATTAACCGTCAGCAATTGCTGCAATCGCCTGCGCAGTATTATGTATCATTAGTTGCAAGGGAAATCTACGGTGACATTGCAAGAAATATGTCAATCGTTTATGGGAAGGGAATGGTGGTTACACATGCAAATCCTCGTCCTGCAGGTAAAGTGAATTTGCATGGCTCACGATAGTAAGGGTGAATAACCCGGACTGATAATGCCGGACGCTTTATAGGCAAGATCAATTACCACAAAGGCAGGAATATCGGGATTAAGTGAATAGATAGAGCCTGATCCCGGTTTCTCAATCCATTATCTGCAAAAAGGCTGGGGGGTGCCGTATTTAGTGAAGACAATCTGCCAGATTTGATTGCTTCTTGCACGGAATGCGCCTGCACAGGACAGCAAATAATAATCCCACATGCGCTTGAATTTCTCGTCATATCTCTCTTTCAGCGTGGCCCATGCCTTCTGAAAGTTCCCATGCCAGGCCATAAGCGTCTTTTCATAGTGTGGTCCCAGGTTGTGGAGATCTTCCGTAACGAAAATACCTTCAACGGCCTTGCTGATCTGAGAAATGCTGGGCAACATCCCATTGGGAAATATATATTTGTTGATCCAGGGATCGCATTTTATCTGTGATTCGTTGCCGCCGATTGTATGCAGAAGGAAGATGCCGGTATCTTTGAGACAGCGGTGGACGGTCTTCATGAAGGTTCTGTAGTTCTTATGGCCGACGTGTTCAAACATTCCGATGGAAACGATCTTATCGAATGAGCCCTGGAGATCGCGGTAATCACACTGGAGGATCTCAACCGGCAGGTCTTTGCAGAAATCTCTCGCATAGCTGATCTGTTTCTCGGAGATATTGATGGCCGTGACCTTGCAGCCGTACTGTTCGGCCATGTACTTCGCAAATCCTCCCCAGCCGCAGCCGATATCCAGGACATTATCATCCTTGCTGAGATTAATCTTCCGGCAGATCATGTCCATTTTCTTGATCTGGGCTTCGTTTAATGCATCTGTTCCATTAAAATACGCGCAGCTATATTGATTATAAGGGTCGAGAAATGACATAAACAACTCGTTGTCGAGGTCATAATGCTGTTCGGCAACGATGCGGGAGCGTATCTTCGATTGCATATTGAAAAACACGGCTGATAGGATCGGCACGATGAATTTAAAGCTATCTTTGATCTTCCTTTCCAGCCCCGCTGTCAGGATCTTGCAAACGAATTCATCCAGTTGTCGGCAGTCCCACCATCCCTCCATGTATGACTCACCGAGACCTAAACTTTTGTCCTGCAGAAGCCGTGGGAAAATACGTTCATCTCTTACGTGGATGTCCCATGGACTGTTGCCATTGATGGTAATGCCTGTCGTGGCAAACATTTCTTCAAGCACATATCTCTGTCTGAACATAGCACACCTCCCGCGCGATTCTTATGGTTTGCGCCTGCTCATCATTTATTCACCAGAAGACGATCGCCCCTGCCTCACTGTTCAACGAATTCTTTCAGGGCGACCGCGTTATTAAGCTCCGTCGCCTTGGCGGAAAAGAGGAGGGTGATCGCGCGTGTTTTAGATTCCTGACGGAGCCGATCGATGATCTCCATTCTGTCTTTGAGTTCTATCTTGTAGCGTTGCTTGAACTCGCCCCACTTTGCCGGATCATGGGAGTACCATTTTCTGAGCTCGGTGCTGGGCGCAATGTCTTTGAGCCACTCGTCGATAGCGGCGGCTTCCTTTTTGATTCCCCTGGGCCAGAGGCGATCTACGAGGATACGCTTGCCATCACCCGGTGACACTTGGTCGTAAACTCTTTTGATCTTTAGCATAGTCCATCCACTCTCAAAACGAACGTTCCCTCGGCCGTTTCTTCAAGGTCGTCGAGAGAAGATGCAAGACATAAGGCCAAAAGACGCGATTCACTGTGCAAACGTTTCGCCATTTTATTCCCCCTTCAAATCTTGTTCAATAATGTTTGGTGAAGATTTCAACATTATTGTATCCTATAAAAATCTATAGGACTATTGCCGTCAATTCAATCAGGCAATCCCTCATTTGCCGTTTCGAATTGCCTGAGCAATGGAAGACTATCTGAGGATTTTTGATGCAACAAATCAGTCCATGCCTGATTGCAAATTAATTCATGATGAAGCACTTTCTGAGTGATGGCAATTGCAGGCAGAAGAAATTGTTTACACCACGGAGTGCAACACCACCGCCTCAATGGCGAAAGCCCCTCTATATAGAACATTTGAAGTTTTTTAAGTCTCTGAACTCATAGTCGGGTGGGTCGACAGAATAAATCTGAGTTACTAAGGAGGAGAGTATGAAAAGAACAGCGATATGGATCATGGTAGTTGCAACTGCTCTTGCGGTGAATCTAATGTTCGCACAGCCGTCATTGGTTCAGGGTGAAAAATCGCAGGCGCCAGGGTCCACTTTCTCAGTAGGCGCATGGTCTTTCGGAGTTCCGGGGCCCATCCATACATCAATGACGGGAAATGAGGCTATGGTGGTCGAATCCGGCAAGGTGAAGAAAGTTGAAAATATGCCTGGTGTGAAAGATGCTCTGCAAATGAAATTTGTGACGGATCAGGGGAACAGTTATGTTGTTTATATGGGGCCCAAGTGGTTCATTAACAATCAGAAGCTGAGATTCATGGCTGGCGACGAGGTTGAAGTAAGGGGTAAGAAGGTTGGCACCTCTATTATTGCTACAGAAATAAGCAAGGGCGAGTGGACCATGAAACTTCGCAATGAAGAAGACGGTATGCCAAACTGGGAATGCTGCTTCCCCCGTGAAGTAAAGAAATTACAGTAAAGGACAGGCGACCCACGACGGCCAACCCAATTTTTGAGCCGCCTCGTGACTTGTAGGGATCGGACTTGCGTCCATTCCTCTCATTGGACAAGGTTCTTCAGTTCCTTTTCGTCCAGACGGAACTCCTTTGCCAGATGCTCGACTGTGGCGCCGGTCTGTTCTATTACTTCCAATATATATTCCTTCAGACTCGTCTGTTTTTCGCAGTCATTAAAGTAATTCTTGAGCACAATAGCGAGCCCTTGGGACGGTATCGTATATCCTTTTTTTGTCGCCTCCCTTTCGCCTATGCTTTCCGGGATGCCAATCACCACAATTCTCTCATCAACAACGCTATAACGAATGCTATGTACCATAAGACAACTGCTGAAGCGGACCTCGGCCCCCGCTTTCGTGTATTGAACGCCGATCTGCAGCCTGTCCGGGAACTTCGGCAACAGGTACTTGATGCTCACCCCTTTTCTGGTCATGTTCTCGATGGCATCCGCAATATGCCTGGTCATCTGCATATCGTCACCGGAAGGGGGCGTACCAGTGATGCATCCGATTATCTCCTGCTTCGCATCAAGCATTGCATTCATGATGGAGAAGAAGTATTCCTGACGCGTAAGGACCCTTGTCGCCCTCCCGACTTCCTTGAGCAAGGCGTCTCTCCGTTTTCCCTCGTGGATGCCGTAAACCAGAAGTATGACGGTAGCTACGAGCAATGCTGATTCGAGTAGCAGAAGTCCGAATTCCACGGTCATGATTAGGTCTCCTAAAATAGCGGCCGGTCTTTACCTGGAAATTGACCCGGCATGCACCGTGCCGACGTGATTAACGTTCGATTCTTTCGGCAGCATAATTTTTGCGGACTGCTTTTTAAAATCAAGGATGTGGCCAATCCCGCATGCAAATAACCTCTCACATCATTCTCTCAGAAAAAATCTTTCTTCATATCTACCGTTATCCCGTTGCTTGCCAGCAGGCTTTTGGCCAGACCTTCGATTTTGGGGAGCTCGTATTGGAAGAAATACCGGAAGGTATAAAGCTTTCCCTGATAGAAATCCATCTCCACTCCGGTGGTATTCATCATCAAGGCCTTGCGGGCGGCAATCGCCTGGAGGAGCCACTGCCAGCCTATAGTTATAATGCCGAAAAATTCCAGATAAAGTGTGGCGTCAGCCAGGAAGAGGTCTATTTTTCCCTGCATGGCAAGGCCGACCAGATGCGCCGTGACATTCTTTAGTTTGTCAGCGGCCTCTTCGAGCTCCCGCGCGTAAGACTGTAAGTGCGGCTCCTCTTTGGCTATGGCTATGGTATCTTCGATCTCTCGGACAAGCAGCATAGCCGCTTCCCCGTTCTTCATGGGCACCTTGCGGCCCAGGAGGTCGAGGGCTTGAATGCCTGTAGTTCCCTCGTGGATGGGATGGATACGCGCATCGCGATAGAGTTGTTCTATGGGAAACTCATCGCAGTATCCGTAGCCGCCGAGACATTGCAAAGCCTGGCTTGTGGAAAGGATTCCCATCTCCGCAGGATAGCTCTTGGCCACGGGCGTAAGAATCTCGAGGAGGAGGTTGTATTTCTCTTTTTCCTTCCCTTCAAGAACCTTCTCCAGATCGACATATTTGCCGCATTGCATGAGGAGTGAAAGGGAGCCTTCAACGACAGCGCGCTGGAAGAGAAGCATCCGCTTCACGTCAGGGTGCTCGATGATAGGAACTTGAGGTGACAGGGGATCCTTGGCTGTAGGCGACCGTCCCTGAGGCCGCTCCCGGGTATATTCCAGGGCCGCATGATAGGCGGCGGACGCAATGCCGGCGGCTGCGATCCCCACTGCGATACGTGCCTCGTTCATCAACTGGAACATGTGGGATAGTCCCCGGTTAGGCTGTCCAACAAGATAGCCCCTGCAGTCACCGTTCTCGCCGAAGCTCAATTGGGTGATGGGCGCCCCGCGGTAACCCATCTTGTGGTAGATACCCGCCACATGGACATCGTTAAAGACGAGTCCGCCATTGTCATCGGGTCGCATCCGGGGGACGACAAATAAAGAAATGCCTTTCACGCCGGCAGGCGCCCCGGCAATCCGCGCCAGAAGAAGATGTACAACGTTCTGCACGCCGTCATGATCCCCTGTGGAGATAAATATTTTCTGTCCACGTATCCGGTAGTACCCTTGGTCGCCGGGTTCAGCAAGGGTCGTGATGTCGGATAGGGAGCTTCCCGCCTGAGGTTCTGTGAGGGCCATGGTTCCCTGCCAATCGCCGGCGTACATCCTCGGGACATAGGTATTGATCAGTTCTTGAGTGCCAAAGGAATATATGAGATGGGCGGCGCCGTCGGTAAGGTAGGGATAGACGCTCCCTGCGTAATTCGCTGCGGAGAAGATGAACATGGGGACGAATCCCAAAATCACCGGGAGCTGCTGCCCGCCCAGTTCCTGAGGGGCCGTAGCGGATATCCAGCCGCCTGCGCCGCAAATCTGCATGATCTCTTTCACCTTCGGATGAACCTTCACCCGGCCATCGACGAATTCCGGCTGGTTCTTGTCCATTTCCCGCAAGGCGGGTTTGAAGAGATCCCTCCCCAGTTTCAGGGCTGTTTCCAGGATCATGTCGAAGGCCTCCCGGCTATGATCGGCATAGCGGGGATATTTGAGGAGGGAGGTTGCATCAAAGACCTCGTAGAGCAAGAATCTGATATTTCTTTCACTAACGAATTTATCAGCCAAGATTTCCTCCTTTTACGTTCCTGAGAGAGAAGACAAATTCTGATTTGCCACTCAAGTCCTGTTTCTTATTGTGGGTTCTTTTTTTCTATTCTGCCGTCGATGATCAGGTCGTCGCCAAGCCTTCGGACTCTTCTATATGCTATTTTGAGCGACTCATTTATGCTCTTGATTCCAAGATCGCCGATTGCCTCAAGCCCTTTCCCTACGATCTTAGGAGCAATAATTATGACTACTCTATCGGGCAGTTGTTCCGCCAACATAGATGTGATGATGGCCGCTCCTCCTTCAACGAGGACAGATGAGATATTCCTCTTTCCCAGTTCCATAAGAAGTCTCATCAGATCAACACGACGATCCTTATCGGTGTCAACTGCCAGCACCTCTATGCCGAGATCCGTAAGCCGGGCGCGTTTCTCGCGGTCCACATTATGGGTGGCTGCGACTATAGTCTTAGCCTTGTCCTGATCTTTCAGAATTCGTGCATCAGGAGATATACGCAAATGGGAGTCGACAACAACTCTGAGGGGGTTTCTTCCTCTGACGAGGCGGACAGTCAGTTCCGGATCATCCTTCGACAAGGTGCCCGAACCAACGAGCACGGCATCATGATGACTTCTCAATGCGTGAGCAAACTTGAGCGACTGCTCGGAGCTGATCCAGCGAGAATGTCCCGAGGCGGTGGCAATTCTTCCATCGATGCTCTGGGCGAACTTGAGGGTTACGAAGGGAATTCCCGTCCGCATGAATTTGAAAAACTTTTCATTGAGTTCCTTGCATGATTCTTCCAGGATGCCCACCGTTGTCTTTATGCCGTGGCGTTTCAAGGCTTCGATGCCTTTGCCAGTGACGACGGGATTGGCATCAGGAGTGCCGATGATTACTCTTGCGGGTTTAGCGGCAATGATACTTTCTATGCAGGGAGGTGTTTTACCGTAATGAGTACAAGGTTCGAGGTTAATATAGATGGTCGCGCCCTTGATGGGTTCGGTTACGTCATTAATCGCGTTGATTTCGGCGTGGTTGCCGCCGAACTTCTGATGATATCCCTCTCCGATAATCCGGCCCTTCTTTACAATAACGGCACCCACCATGGGATTGGGACTCACCCATGCCTCTCCTCTTCGGGCAAGCCTGAGGGCCCGTTTCATATAAAATTCATCAGTCACGATAAGTCTTCCTCCCTGTGTTTGCTGCATCTTATATCACCCTTGCCTGTGATGTAAAGGGTGAATACTAAAAGAATGTTTCTGTTGTTGAGGGGGCTTTAATGTGATATAGGGATGCGCAATTGTCGGCTTTGAGATTGACTTTTTGGTCAATCGGCTATTCTTGGACTTGCACTGAGGACAGGCGTGATGCCTGTCCCGGCGAAAAGGAGAAGATATTATGAAAGGTGTTGTCTTGGCGGGAGGTTTAGGCAGTCGCATGTATCCTCTTACAAAAGTTACTAATAAACATCTCCTTCCCGTTTACAATGAACCCATGATTTATTATCCCATAAAGATACTGGTGAATGCCGGTATTGATGACATCATGATTGTTACAGGCGGAAACAATGCCGGTGAATTTCTGAAACTCCTGGGAAACGGGGCGGACTTCGGTCTCAGACATCTCAATTATACATATCAGGAGGGAGAGGGGGGAATTGCAGCAGCCCTCAGCCTGGCAGAGTTCTTTGCCGATGAAGGGAAGATTGCTGTCGTCTTAGGCGATAATGTCATTGAGAAGAATGTCAGAAAGGCGGTTGAATCTTTTAAAAAGCAGAAAGACGGGGCCCGGATTATGCTGAAAGAAGTGGCTGACCCCAAAAGGTTCGGCGTCCCTGTTTTCGAGGGCAAGCGCATCGTCCGAGTTGAAGAAAAGCCGGCAGCGCCGAAATCGCAGTATGCCGTCATCGGTATTTATATGTATGACAGGAGAGTTTTTGATTTCATCAAGACTTTGAAGCCATCAGAGAGAGGGGAACTGGAGATTACAGACGTTAATAATTTCTATATTAATGAAGGAAAAATGGAGTGGGATATTCTTGATGGCTGGTGGAGCGATGCGGGGACATTTGAATCATTGCAATATGCCGGGAATATGGTGGCGAAGACAGGCGCAAACAAAGTGTGAGGACGTTGAATATGATCGAAGGTGTCATGATTAAAAAGCTGAAGGTCATACCGGATGAGCGGGGCAGATTGATGGAGATCCTACGCATAGATGATGAGATGTTTAAGAAGTTCGGCCAGGTGTATATGACGACCGCCTACCCGGGAGTTGTGAAAGGATGGCATTATCATAAAAAGCAGTTTGATAATATGGCCGTTGTTAAAGGCATGATGAAAATTGTTCTCTATGACGGCAGACTGGATTCTTCGACATACGGTGAGATAAACGAGTTCTTTGCGGGCGAACATGATCCTGTTTTGATTCATATCCCGCCTTTTGTTTATCACGGATTCAAATGCATTTCCCAGGAAGAGGCCGTGGTGGTCAATACGCCCACAGAGGTATACGATTACAGGGAGCCCGATGAATTCAGGGTGCATCCCCATGATAACGATATTCCTTATGAGTGGGACCGGAAAGACGGCTGATGCAGATAAACGGTAAACCGTTCAAAAAATCATTAGATGATTGTTATTGCAGGAATGGAAACAAGCGAACTGGTAGGGCACGTTCTTGCGAAAAATAGACGAAAGACATTGACAAGGTTTATATGGGCGCATTTCTGTCTATCTTTCTTACATGTGTGGGTGCCGCCGTGGGGAGCTTTCTCAATGTCTTGATCTTCCGGATTCCTGAGGGGCAATCAATCGTTCTTCCATCTTCCCACTGCCAGAAGTGCGGTCATGCCATAAGGGTTTACGATAACATTCCCATCATCAGTTACCTTATTCTACGGGGGAAATGCAGGGACTGCCATGAGAAGATCTCTTTACAATACCCCATTGTAGAAGCGATTACGGCAGTTATGTCGCTCCTGCTATTCCTGAAATTCGGTCTGAGTTTCAAATACCTCTCTTCTTTCATTTTCACCTGTGCGTTGATCGCCATCACATTTATTGACCTCCGTCACCAGATAATACCCGATGTCATCAGTCTGCCGGGGATACCTGTCTTTTTTCTGCTCGCTGTTTTTTTTATGGATGTCACGATTTGGGAGGCTCTCCTCGGCACTCTGATCGGCGGCGGGTGTCTTTTTGCCATTGCTTTCATATATGAAATCATCACGAAACGAGAGGGCATGGGGGGAGGGGATATCAAGCTGCTTGCCATGCTTGGCGCCTTCTTGGGGTGGAAGTCACTTTTTTTTGTTCTGTTTGCCAGCTCCCTGCTTGGCGGCATAGTCGGTGTATCGGCTATGATTGTAAAGGGGCAGGACATGAAATATGCCCTGCCTTTCGGTCCTTTCCTGTCCATAGCTGCTGTCGCCTACCTCTTTGTGGGCGAGGACGTGACGAGGTTTCTGTTCTTTTATTACTGACGTTTTTATCAAAATTTCTTGACTTCGAAGTAGTATAAATATACCGTATTAAGCAACGAGGAAAGTGCAAGAAAAGGGGATCGAATGGCGTGACTGCTGGGGCTGATTCGTAACCTGCTTGGTTTGGCTTTTGAATCCTGTTATGCAAATGAGAGGTTGGCCATATGGCCAACTTTTTTAGTATGGACAATAATGGTTTCTTGGACAATGCGATTCTCCTAGGTAGAGAGATTTTTGGACGGTTGGTATCTTATGAAAAAAAGGTGTGTGGTTGAATGAAGCGCAGATTGCAGACACTGCTGGGAAACGCCTTAAAGGCCTGCATCGATAAAAAGTTAATAGAGGCAGAGACTGTTTCCTATATTGAAATCGACATACCGAAGGCTGCCGGTCACGGTGACTATGCCTCCAATGTGGCGATGGTACTGGCATCCCGTGCGAAGGGCAAAATGCCGCCCCGCCGGATTGCAGAGATCATCTCAAAGAATATCAGCAGCAGCGATGATGTGCTGGCAAGGGTCGAGATCGCAGGCCCCGGTTTTATGAACTTCTTTATACGGGAGGACGTTTGGTCCACCCTCCTTCACGATGTAGATAAACTCGGCGATCGGTATGGCGCCTCTGATTCCGGCAAAGGGAGGAAAATACATTTAGAATTTGTCAGCGCCAATCCCACTGGGCCTCTCCATATAGGACATGCGAGGGGCGCTGTTGTCGGCGATGTCATTGCGAATATCCTTGAGGCATCGGGATGTTCGGTTTTTCGCGAGTATTACATTAATGATACGGGCAACCAGATGAACAACCTGGGGAAGTCCGTTCTCTTTCGTTATCTCGAGATTCTGGGCCAGGATGTAGAGTTTCCTGAAGGCTGCTATCAGGGGGACTACATTAAAGATCTGGCCAAGGAAATTATTGCAAGAGAGGGTGACCGCTATCGTAACGGAAATCAGGAAGAGACCATCCGTATATTTACCGAATATGCCCAAATTGAAATTTTACAGGGCATAAAGGACGATTTAAAGGCCTTCGGCGTAGTTTTCGATAATTATTTCAGCGAGAAGGATCTTTACAAGGATGATGGAGTAGCAAAGCTGCTTGCCGAACTTGAGAAGAGCAAATTCATTTACAACGATGGGGAAACGGTCTGGTTCAGGACGACCGCTTTTGGAGATGAGAAAGACAGGGTTGTCATAAGAAAGAGCGGAGAGCCCACCTACTTTGCCGCCGACATAGCCTACCATCAGAATAAGTACCGGCGCGGCTTCGATAAAATTATCGATGTCTGGGGGGCAGATCATCATGGATATATCCCCCGGATGGCTGCTTGTATTGAGGCGCTTGGCCACGAGACGGATTCGCTGAAGATTGTCCTGGTACAGCTTGTTAATCTCTTGCGGGATGGGAAACCCGTGCCCATGTCCACCCGCGCAGGTGAGTTCGTAACCCTGAAAGAAGTCATCGACGAAGTAGGGAAAGACGCCGCGAGGTATAATTTCCTGATGAGGCGCTCGGACAGTCACCTGGATTTCGATCTGGAACTGGCAAAGAGGCAATCCAGCGAGAATCCGGTCTACTATGTTCAGTATGCCCATGCGAGAATTTGCAGCATCATGAGGAATGCTGGCGAGCGGGGATACAAAATTCCGGCATACGATGAAGTGGATCTGAGCTTCCTGACTCTTCCTGAGGAGATTAACTTGATTAAGGCAATTACCCGGCTTCCTGAGGTGGTTGAAGGCGCTGCGCTGTCCCTCGAGCCGCACCGTTTGACGTTTTACCTTAATGATCTTGCAGCGCTCTTCCATAGCTATTATAACAAGCACAAGGTCCTTTCCGATGAAGAAGGCCTCAGCAGGGCGAGGCTTTTCCTGACAAAATCAATTCTAACCGTGCTCGGCAATACCTTAAGGATACTGGGAGTTTCAGCACCGGAAAGAATGTGAAGGCAGTAGAAAAGTGAAATGACATCCAAGAATGTTCGTGTATTTGAACTGAAACTGGGTAAACGGGCGTTGATTCTATTTATCGTAGGAATGTCCTGTTTGCTTTTTGTTGTTTTTCTGTTCGGTGTTACAGTTGGCAAGAATATTGATACCTACCCGGAAAAGTATTCACACGGTCTTCGGGGCATGATGATGGAAAAGCTTGGCTGGTCGTCGAACAGGACGGAAACTGCAGTGTTCACGGGTGAAACAGCGACTGAGACCGCCAAGGCAGGAGGGGAAGAAATTGTTCCGGAAGAAAAGAAGACGCCTGTAGCGGCAGCCGTGGCGTCTGAGGAAAAGCAGCTTTCGGTTCCTGCCGCCGCTCAACCGGAAGTAAAGCCGCCTCCCGAGCAGGAGAAATATCAGATACAAGTTGGTTCTTTCAAGGAAAAGGAAAAAGCGGATCAGTTATGCAAAAAACTTGCAGGCTTGGGATTCTCCCCCAGAGTTACAGAAATACAAGTGCCGAAAAAAGGAAACTGGATGCGCATAACCATTGAAGGGCTTGAAAGTCGGGAAGACGCGCAGAAAGCGGCGGATCGTGTGGCAGGAAAAATCAAGGGACTTAATTGTGTCGTTCTTAGAATGGGAGCGAAGAATAACTAAAATCGAGAGATTTTGCCGGTGAGTAATGTTTGAGACGCTGACGGAAAAATTGGAAGATGTATTCAAGAAACTCAAGCGGAGAGGCCGCCTTGATGAAGGTAACATTGTCTCCGCCTTGGGGGAGATACGCATGGCTCTTCTTGAGGCGGATGTCAATTTTAGGGTAGTCAAAGACTTTATAGATGACATCAGGTCGAAGGCTGTAGGGCAAGAGGTCCTGGACAGTATTACGCCGGGCCAACAGGTCGTGAAGATCGTCCATGAGAGGCTCGTGGAGCTATTGGGAGGGAAGAGCAGCCAGCTGAGAATTTCCAATCGCTTTCCTGCTCCGGTAATGATGGTAGGTCTGCAGGGATGCGGCAAAACTACGACAGCGGTCAAGCTTGCGCAGCATCTGGTCAATCAGGGCAAGAGGGTATATCTCGTTTCGTCAGACGTATACAGGCCGGCGGCCATAGAGCAGCTGCGGGTCTTAGGTGAGAAGATTGACGGTGTGGGGATTTACGCTTCCGCAGATATTGATGATCCGGTAAGGATGTGCGTGCAGGCCGTCGATGAGGCAAGGAGCAACGGCTATGAGGTGATTATCATTGATACGGCCGGCCGGCTCCATATAGACAATGAAATGATGGATGAACTGAAAAGGATAAAGGATGCAGTTAATCCCGCGGAGATTCTCCTTGTCGCAGATGCCATGACAGGCCAGGACGCCGTGAATGTGGCGGGAAAATTTGATGAGCTTCTCGGCATTGATGGCGTGATAATGACCAAGATGGACGGAGATGCAAGGGGCGGCGCAGCGCTCTCGCTCCTGGCAGTCATCGGCAAGCCCATAAAATTTATCGGTGTCGGTGAAAAAATCGATGCTTTGGAGGTTTGTCATCCTGAACGTCTGGCTTCACGGATCTTAGGTATGGGTGATATCCTGACCTTTGTCGAGAAGGCACAGGCTTCAGTCGATGACAAACAGGCGCGAGAACTCGAGAAAAAAATCAGGAGGAATGAATTCACCCTTGAAGATTTCCGGGACCAATTGAAACAGATCAAGTCGATGGGGTCAATCGGTGACATTATGGGAATGATTCCCGGACTGGGAAAACTCAAAGCGCTGGCACACGCGACACCGGATGAGAAGGAGATGATAAGAACCATGGCGATAATCGATTCCATGACAAGGAAGGAACGTTCGAATTATCTGTTAATCGATGGTCAGAGGAGGAAAAGGATAGCGAGGGGAAGTGGAACTACGGTCCAGGACGTCAACAGGCTGTTGAAAAATTATGGTGAGATGAGAAAAATTATGAAAAAGCTGACGTCAAAGGAAGGTATGAAATCGTTTCGCAGGGGTAATTTACCCTTTTAATTAGATGAAAAATGGACTATAATAAAAGTTCTTCCTTCACAAATGAACGTATGTATAACAAATTACAATAATTTTCAGGAGGTGATAGATAACAGGAATGGCAGTTAAGATAAGGTTGGCGCGGCTTGGTGGAAAAGGCAGGCCCTATTACAGGATTGTGGTAGCCGATTCCGAATCTCCTGGAAATCCTGGGAAGCTATAATCCTCAAAAAGATCCGGCGGAGGTTGTTCTAAAGAAGGAACGTGTTGTCGATTGGCTTTCAAAAGGTGCCACACCCACTTTGACGGTTTCCCAGTTGTTTGCAAGGAAGGGGATCACGAAGTGAAAATAGTTGAAACAAATGGGGCCATGTCTTGAATTTCAAAATTAAATGGGTTTGCGGTTGAAGTCGATATTTCTAATGGATTTATTGAATGAGTAATCCGTGGAGGTTGTGACGATGAAAGAGTTGATCAAGTACATAGCTCAGTCTTTGGTGGATAGTCCCGATTCCGTGGAAGTATCCGAGGTGCTTGGTGAGCAGACTTCTGTGATAGAACTTAGGGTTGCGAAGGAAGACCTTGGTAAAGTTATCGGCAAACAGGGAAGAACCGCAAAAGCCATGAGGACCATTTTAAGTGCGGCATCAACGAAGCTTCGCAAGAGGGCAGTCTTAGAAATTATTGAATGAATCAGACTCAGTTTTTTGAAATTGGCAAGATTGTTAAGTCCTGCGGTCTTAAGGGCCGTATGAAAGCGGTGTCGTACAGTGAGTCAAATGACAAACTTCAGAACCTTGATGAACTATATATAGATTGTGGTAATGATATGAAGGGACCCTTCAAAGTGAAGGGCGTCCGGAGCAGGGGAAAGAGCTTTTTTCTCGAAATAGAAGGCGTCGGAAATCTCCGGAGTGCGAATGCCTTTGTTGGTTGCCGGGTATTGATTCCCACGGATAAATTGGAAGAATTGCCCGCAGGTGAATATTACTGGCGGGACGTGATAGGCCTAAGAGTAGTTACGGAAGATGGCTGCTTTTTAGGTATAATTGAGGCTATTTTCCCGACGGGGAGTAATGACGTTTACGTATGCAGCGGGGGAGAAAGGGAGGTTCTGCTGCCAGGCATTGCCGATGTGATACGAATGATCGATATCGATCGCGGGATGATGGTTGTAAGACTGCTTGAAGGTTTATAGAAGGCAATGATCAGGTTTGATATCCTATCCGTCTTCCCTGAGATGTTTGAATCCCCGCTTAATCACAGTATCTTGAAAAGGGCGCAGGAGAAGGGGATGGCGGAAATCCATCTCCACAACATCCGCGACTATGCCGAGGATAAGCATAGGATGACAGATGACGCCCCTTACGGAGGCGGCGGCGGCATGGTCATGAAGGTGGAGCCAATTGACAAGGCGCTGGCGTCAATCGTTTCCTCAAGAGATAATGCCCTGGTAGTTCTCCTGACCCCCCAGGGAGAAACCTTCAACCAGAAATTAGCGGAGGAAATGTCTCGGTATTACCGCATTGTTCTCGTATGTGGTCACTACGAGGGTGTGGACGAAAGGGTAAGGGACCATCTGGTTGACAGGGAGATTTCGATAGGCGATTTTGTTTTGACGGGTGGGGAACTTTCGGCTATGGTCATTGTTGATGCGGTCGCCCGTCTGATCCCGGGTGTTCTGGGAAATAATGAGTCCGCATCGTATGATTCGTTTTCCACCGGTTTGTTGGAGTATCCCCACTATACACGTCCCGGCAGCTACCGTGACTGGCAGGTTCCGGAGGTATTGTTGTCGGGTAATCACCGGGAGATTAAGTCATGGCGCAGAAAGGAATCGCTAAAAAGAACATACTTGAGGCGACCGGACTTGCTGGAAAAAATAGAGCTATCCGCTGAGGATGGAAAGACACTCGAAGATATAAAAAAGAATTGTAAGTGACGCGATATGGAGGAGTTTGCGACATGAATGCGATGGAAATGCTTGAAAAAGAGCAGATGAGAGGGGACATTCCCATTTTCAAGCCTGGCGATACCGTCAGGGTGTACGTGAGAATTGTGGAGGGACAGAAGCAGAGAATACAGGCCTTTGAAGGCGTTGTCATCCGCAGAAAACGGGGTGATTGCCGGTCGAGTTTCACAGTGAGGAAGGTTTCCTATGGAGTAGGGGTTGAACGGACATTCCCTCTACATTCACCGGTCATAGATAGGATCGAGGTAGTCAATCGCGGTAAAGTGCGGCGCTCCCGGCTGTATTACTTACGCGGTCTAAGAGGGAAAAAAGCAAGAATCAAAGAAATGGGGAAATAGGCATTAAACGAATCCCTGTACAGAGGAAGTTTCCCGTATCTCTAAATATTCACAGTCAGGGATGCGGGAAGGCCTCCCCCTCTTTGGTCAGCCCCTCAGAACCACGTTTGCAAGTTTCTTATCCCGACTATGAACAGTTTCGAACGGCGAGCCCATCAACTTGGTTATAGATCAATAGCTGGCATTGATGAGGTGGGCAGAGGTCCCCTTGCGGGTCCCGTCGTTGCCGCCGCCGTGATACTCCCCCCCGATTACAAGAACAGGGAAATCAAAGATTCGAAGCAGCTTCCTGCCAAGAAGAGAGACAGCCTCTCCGAAATCATAAGGCATGACGCCCTTTCCATTGGTCTCGGTGTTGTCGAGGCCTCATTTATTGACGAAGTGAACATATTTCAGGCGACACTGATGGCCATGAAGGAGGCCACATTGAATCTTTCCCTAACGCCTGACTATCTGCTCATTGACGGACCACATCGTATTTTTGTCTCCATTCCCCAGGAGCCCATTGTCAAAGGCGACGCGCAGAGCGTCTCCGTAGCATCTGCCTCCATCATTGCCAAGGTCTCCAGAGACAGGATCATGGAGATCTATCATCGCCAGTTCCCGCAGTATAATTTTTCCAAGAATAAGGGCTATGCTACAGCGGAACATAGAGAGGCGATCAAGAAGCATGGGCATTGCAAAATTCATCGAAGGTCTTTCATACTTAAAGACAAGAGTCTCCTCCACATAAACGCCGAAATGGAGTTTTGAAAACATTTTGCGGTAACGGGAATGATGATGATGACGGTTTCTGATAGGATGCGGACCGGCAAGAAGGGAGAGGATATTGCGGTTGCCTATTTGAAGGGTAAAGGCTATCGGATCGTAGAACGCAATTACAAGTGCCCTTTGGGAGAGATTGATATTGTGGCAAAAGACGGGGATGCCATTGTCTTTGTGGAGGTTAAGAGCAGGAAGTCGTAAGAGTTTGGCGATCCCCAGCTTGCCGTAGGATTGGAAAAACAGAAGAAGATTTCAAAAATTTCCCTCACATATTTAAAAGAGAAACACCTCTATCCCTGCAATGCGAGATTCGACGTCGTGGCGATCAAGATGTTGCCTGACGGGAGCACTGTAGATCTCATACAAAACGCCTTCGAACTTGCCGTTTAATTCCACCCCATATTTTATTCAATGTATGCCTTGGATTTGAGACTTGCCCTTAAAGGTAGGGGGCCACGAGGGCCTTTACATACCGTGCAATTGCGACACAGGAGGTCAATCCGGGAGATTCAATGCCGATGAGATTTATCAATCCGGGATATCCTATATCGCTCTCATCCTTGATGACGAAGTCGCGGTAGGCTTCACCGGCGCCCTGTAGTTTCGGACGAATACCACACATGTCCGGATGGAGGTGTTCCGGTTTGATCCCGGGCAGGTAATTTATGATGGATTGATAAAACGATTCCCTTCTCCCTTCATCTATGCTGTATTCAATTTCATTTATGTACTGGCTGTCCGGGCCGAACTTGACACGGTTGCCTAGATCCAGAGTGGCATGAATGCCGAGGCTTTCCGTATTTTCCGGAGGCACGGGATAAACTAGATGATTCAGTCTCGGAGCGGGGGAGGCGGAAAAATAATTTCCCTTGCAGTATTTCAGACGGTAACCACGCCGTTCGGTGTTAATGCCGGCCATAGCGGCGATACTGTCTGAATAGAGACCGGCGCTGTTGACTATGACCCTTGTCTGAAATCGGTATTCTCCCTCGTTTGTTTCCAGTTCATAGATGCTGTCTTTGGCACAAATGACTGTCACCTTCGAGCGGAGAGCGACCACGGCGCCGTTCTTTTCGGCGTTTATGCAGAAAGAACGCATCAGGCTATGGCTATCGATAATCCCGGTGGATGGAGAATAGATGGCAGCCTTTGCGCTGACCTCCGGTTCGAGGGTCAAGGTTTGCTTCTTTCCCAGCAGCGTGAGATCGGATACGCCATTTCCCTCGGCATGCTTCTTTATGTTTTCGAGTCGTTCACATTCCGCGTCGTTGATAGCGACAATCAGTTTACCGATGCGCTTATGAGGAATGTTTCGTTTCCTGCATAGGTCATAGAGGAGGCGGTTTCCCTCTGTACACAAGGAAGTCTTGAGAAAGCCGTGGGGGTAGTAAATGCCGGCGTGTATGACCTCGCTGTTGCGACTGCTTGTCTCCTGGCCGAAGCCGTTGTTTTTTTCAATAAGCAATACCCGCTTATATTTTGCAGAAAGCTCTTCCGCAACGGACAGGCCCACTACTCCGGCGCCGATGACAGTAATATTGAAGGAGTCGATGGGGGTCATTGACATCAAGAATGGGTTAATGCCGGTTTGCCGGTGGGATAGACATTGAAGCCGATATCGAAACATCGCTTGTGGTCAATGATGTTCCTCCCGTCAAAGATAGAGGCCGGCTTGGTCATGGTATCATATATTTTCTTAAAGTCGAGGTTCCGGTACGCGTCCCACTCTGTCAGTATTGCGATAGCGTGGCATCCCTCGGACGCCTTGTAGGGATCTGCTACGAAGCTTACCTTCCCTTCCACTCCTGCCAGGTCCGCCTTTGCGTTCGTCAGTGCTTTCGGGTCGGTGACAACAATCTCCGCCTTCTCCTCCAGCAGCCTTCTGGTGATATAAATGGCAGGGCTTTCTCTTGTGTCACCTGTGTTGGCTTTGAATGCAAAACCGAAAAGGCAGATCTTCTTATTGGCGAGGGTGTTGAACATGACAGTCAGCATATTTAATATGAAGCGCTCCTGCTGATACTGGTTGATTCTGACTACACTTTCCCAGTAGTCGGCAACGTCATGGAGACCATAGTGCCGGCAGAGATAGACTAAATTGAGAATGTCCTTCTTAAAGCAGGAACCCCCGAATCCGACACTGGCGCTGAGATACTTGCCGCCGATCCGGCTGTCCATCCCGACGGCCGTTGCTACCTCGGTGATATCTGCGTCCGTCTTTTCGCAGAGTGCTGAGATGGCGTTTATGGATGATATTCTTTGCGCCAGAAAGGCATTCGATACGATCTTGGAAAGTTCACTGCTCCAGATATTGGAAGTGATGATTTTTTCCCGAGGCACCCAGTTGGCATAGATTTCCGCAAGGGCCTCCCTGGCTGCTAAACCGCTTTCTGTATCCTGGCATCCGATGAGGATGCGATCAGGATTTTCGAGATCCCTTATGGCCGAACCCTCGGCCAGAAATTCGGGGTTGGAAAGAACATCGAAAGAAACAGAGTTTTTCGTATAGTTCAGTATTTTTTCCATAGCCAGAGCGGTTTTTACGGGAAGCGTGCTCTTCTCTATGACTATCTTTGACGATACCGAAAACTGGAGGATCTGCCTCGCCGTTTTTTCCCAGTACTGGAGGTCTGCCGCCATGCCTGCACCCGCTCCGAATGTCTTGGTCGGTGTATTTACACTGACGAAGATGATGTCGTTGTCCCTGATGCCACCTTCGATATCGGTGCTGAAGAAGAGGTTCTTGCCTCTCGTTGCCTTAACTATTTCGCCAAGCCCCGGTTCATAGATTGGTAGATCGTCGGAGTTCCATTCCGCAATACGGATCGGATTAATGTCGACGACTGTGACCCGATACTGGGGACATTTGTATGCAATCATAGCCATTGTCGGGCCGCCCACATACCCGGCGCCGATACATAGGATATTTCTCTTGAATTTCATGGGAGCCTCTAATCTTCAGATTACTTTGCGAAAATATTCAATTGTCCGCTCCAGGCCTTTCTCCAAATTCACATGTGGCTGCCAACCCATTATTTTCTTGGCTAAGGAAATGTCGGGGTTGCGCTGCATGGGGTCATCCTGGGGCAGGGGCCTATGAACAATCTTCGAGCGGTTTCCTGTCATGCCTATTACAGTCTTCGCCAAATCCATGATTCTGAATTCGTGCGGATTTCCCAGGTTTACGGGACCGAGAAAATCATCGTCACTTTCCATCATCGTGATTAGACCGTCTATCATATCATCAACATAGCAGAACGACCTGGTCTGAGAACCATCGCCATATACCGTGATATCTTCGCCCTTCAATGCTTGCACCACGAAGTTGCTGACTACACGTCCGTCGTTCAATGCCATACGTGGTCCATAGGTATTGAAAATTCTGGCAATCTTCACTCTAACATTGTTCTGACGGTGGTAATCCATCATGAGACATTCTGCCGCCCTTTTCCCCTCGTCGTAGCAGCTTCTCGGTCCTATAGGGTTGACCCTTCCCCAGTATCCTTCCTTCTGCGGATGCACGTCGGGGTCTCCGTATACTTCCGAGGTCGATGCCTGGAGAATCTTCGCATTGAGACGCTTTGCCATGCCGAGGGCATTGATAGTCCCCATCACATTGGTCTTAATCGTCTTGATAGGGTTGTACTGGTAGTGCACGGGCGAAGCCGGACAGGCGAGGTTATAGATTTGATCCATCTCGAGGAAAATCGGGTTGATGATGTCGTGCCTGATTAATTCAAAACGAGGGTTTGTAAGGAGATGGATTATATTGTCCTTGCTCCCGGTAAAAAAATTATCCAGGCACAGAACCTCATTGCCCTGCTCGATGAGTTTATCGCAGAGGTGAGAACCTAAGAATCCTGCACCGCCTGTAATCAGTATACGCTTCATGTCGGTTTATACTGGGGATATTTCAATATCTCCGGTATGCTTGTTCAGAATCGCTTTCTCCAGCTCTTCATAGCAGACTGGAGTTTTTCTTTTGATGGTTTTTTTTTGTCAGGTTTGGTATTAAACGAAAACCATCTCGATATGTCAATAAGAAAACGTACTCGGGGCCATTTTAATTGTTCAATGTGTCTGATTTAATCTTTCTTCCATATGGGCGATAATATCAAGAAAGGCGCGCTCTACATCGTGGCAACCCCTATCGGGAACCTCGAGGATATAACCCTTAGGGCCATACGGGTGCTCAAGGAGGTTGGGATTATAGCGGCCGAGGATACGAGGAGGACAAGAAAACTATTAGGGGCTTATCGGATCGGCACCCCGATGACCAGTCTCTACGATCGTATCGAGGACAAGAAGAGCAGCGTTCTGATTTCTAAGATGAATGAGGGTATGAACGTGGCAATAGTATCAGATGCCGGAACACCGGGCATATCCGATCCCGGGTATGTTCTTGTCAGTAAGGCCATTGCTGAGGGAATTGAGATTGTCCCAGTTCCCGGTGCGTCAGCTCTTGTCACGGCGCTCTCCGTATCCGGTCTGCCGACGGATTCTTTTGCTTTTTACGGCTTTTTGCCGTCACGATCCGGTAAGAGAAGGCAGTTCTTGTCTAATATCATGGACGAAGCGAAGACCATGGTGTTCTATGAATCCCCTAAACGGCTCATAGCGTCGCTTCGCGATATTGGAGAAGTCCTCGGCGACCGGAATGTTGTCGTATTGAGGGAAATGACGAAAGTCTTCGAAGAAATCATGCGGGGAACGGTGGGAGAGGTGAACAATCAGCTGCGGGGAAGGGTTGTCAAGGGTGAAGTGACGCTGGTCATAGGCGGGGTGGAAAAGATCCCTCCTTCGATTTCCGATGATGAAATTTTGGTGAAATTTGAAGAGTCGTGGAAGGGTTCCGGATCTTCCCGGCGAGACATCATCGAAAAAATTGCCAAAGAATTGGGAATCCCCAAGAAAAGGGTCTACCGGCTGGTGGCGAACTATATTTGATGGGAATAAGACGGCCATACTATTTACTTGAACAGTTCCCGCAGGTATGATAACTTATAGATTTTCTGGCCTATATAAGGCAGCATGATCTTTTTATAAATAGCCATGAAGTGAGTTAAATGATGCAGGCTTCGTAAAAAGTGCGACCGATAGAGCGGGTACGTTGGAAGCACTCGCTGCCCCGCAGCTCATGGAACTTTTATTCAAAGTTGCGAATGTTCAAATGCCGTATGCAAGGTGGGAGTGTATATGGATGCAATATCCAAACATTTGGTTGGGATGTTACGAGAAGGCAGTAAGGAGAACGTTCCAGATACAAGAACTGAAGATGTCCTCGTAGACGGCCGTCTATTGAAGCCAGATGACAGGATTCACGAACTCGTTGACGTCATAGATGACAACGCCGGCGCTGAAACTAAGCACGACCGAGAAATCATTGTCATTGATGGTCGGGTATATGAGAGGGTATCGGGACACGGTGACGAAGTCCATGATATCGTGGACGCTGCGGAAAAGGGTTCCGGCGGATATCTCCATGATTCTGGACTTAGTGATGAAATAATAAAAAGGGTCACTGAAATTGCTGAAAGGATTGCGAAAGAAATAGTTCCTGAAATTGCCGAGAGGGTTATCAGGGAAGAGATTAACAAGTTAAAGAGATGAATCGGCTTTTTATCACCGTATTAGTATTTGCAGCTTGTACTTTCCTCTTAACCTCTGAGGGATTTTCACAGGATGATGGCAATATCTGGACGGTAGAGACTGAGGGTACGGGACTCATAACAAACAATGATTTAGCCAGTGCACGAAATAACGCCATCAATGACGCCTTGCGAAACGCTGTAGAACAGGCAGTAGCAATATTGATTCCTCTCCAGACGCTCGATAAGAGATCTCAGGCGATCAGAGACGGTATATATGCAAAGGGTGACCAATATATCCACGATTACAAGATCAGCAGCGAGAGACAAATCCAAAAAGTCTATGCGGTTAATGTCAGATCAACGGTATTTATAGATAGTATAAGAGATGATCTTCAGACCCTCGGGCTTCTCAAGATGGAAAAGAAC
Source organism: Syntrophales bacterium (assembly GCA_049512055.1). GTDB lineage: Bacteria > Desulfobacterota > Syntrophia > Syntrophales > UBA2185 > Fen-1135. The sequence continues at coordinate 50,029 of JBEKXK010000023.1, forward strand.
AGAGTTCCGCCAACAGAGGTAGCGGTTACAGTAAAAGGCCTAACAAGCTGTGGCGACTATTCAAGAGCCAAAGAACTGCTGAAGACAAAGGTAAAGGGCGTCAAGAATGTTTATCAGCGCCAGATCGTGTGGGGCACGGCGAGGCTGGGTTTGGATTTTCAGGGAACCGTCCAGTTATTCTCGGATGAACTGATGAAGACGGGGCATTTTTCCCTGATAATTGGTCTCATAGATCAGAATTATTTTGAGATCACCGTTCTGAAATAGAAATGAGGCTGATATGATCCCTCCCGTGAAGACCTTATGCGCCCCCGGGGGGAGTAGGGTGAGGCTTAGATATTGATGGGTCGGTTTGATCGAATACTTGTGATTATAAGCGCACTAATCGCCGTGCAGGGTTGCGCCTGGAAACAACCCTACAGTGTGAATCCCGATTACAGCAAGAAAGGCACAAGACTTATTGCTATTTTACCTGTGAATGTTAAATCGGGTGATGCCAGGGCCGGCCAGATGCTGAGGGAAATGGTTCTTAACGAACTTTATTTCAAAGGCTATCCCAGAGTTCCGTTACAAGGCATAGATGAAAAACTCGCCAAGATATATAAGGGCAATATGGATTTCAAGAGAGAGAATATTCCTCCCAAGGCCATAGGTGATCTGCTCGGTGTCGATGCCGTCCTATATGCTTCTTTAGAAGAATGCTCCACTGACTTTTCATTTGTTTACGCGCCGACACACGTTTCTGTGTTCTTTGAACTGCGGAGCGCAAAGACGGGGGAAACTCTCTGGAGTTACCGCAATAGAACCGTCAGGAGAAATTACGCGATTTCGCGTGAACAGCTTGAGATGGAATCGTGCCAGGTCTATGAACCGGCAATGCAGGAGGTTGTAGATAAGGCCATGCGGACTCTACCCGATGGTCCTGATTCTGCAGGATAACGTTGCTCCACGGCCTTTTGAACATAGACAAGGCTTAAGACAAGCTCTGCATGATTTTTTTTCTGAATCCCGGTTGCGGGAATGTATGTTTGACTATGAATAAGGAGACCCAGATGAAGAAAATAATATTATTTTTGTGTGTGATATCATTTGTGTTGATGGGTTCTCAAGTGCTGGCGGCAAAGAGAATTATGGAGCTGAAGATTGGCAGAGGCGAGGCCAAAGTCAATGTTTTGGAGGGATCGGCTCAGATTCTTCAGGCTGGGAAAAAAACATGGCGTTCGTTGAACCTGGGAGATACTCTCAGAGGCGGCGACGAAGTTAATACGGGACCTAAAGCGAGACTGGAGCTCGTCCTCCCAGACTATTGCGCAGTGCGTTTTGCCGGCAACTCCCATTTTAAGGTTCTTCAGGTTGACCCCGGCGCAGATACCGTACCGAGGAACATGAAGTTTCATATAGCCATAGGAAGGACCTGGGCCAATGTTAGCAAGGCCGTGGGGAAAAAGGGTCAGTTTGAGCTGCGGTCCGAAAATGCCGTAGCAGGTGTCAGGGGTACGATTTATCGAATGAATGTGGAGAAAGACAAGTCGGCCCTGGTGAAGGTATATGACGGAACCGTGCACGTATCAGGCGGCGGTCCGGCCATGGAGCCACCCAAAATGATCGGTCCTCCCCAGAAAGTCGCGGGCCCCACTCCGATTCCCGGTCCGAAGAAAGTTAAGATGGAGGAATGGGTCTTTATTATTAAATCAATGCAGCAGATCAGCATTGCCGCTGATGGAACGGCGCAAAAACCGCGAGACTTTACTGAAAAGGAAGATCGCGATGAGTGGGTGGACTGGAACAAGGCGAGAGATCAGGAATTGAGATCTGACTAAGAGCATATATTACATTCCATAGTGCAATCCGGATATAGCAGCCAATGAATTTGCCAAATTTATTGACACTGGTGAGGCTACTTCTTGTGCCTATCACGGTGATCTTTCTCATGCAGGGGGCATTTACCAAGGCACTCATTCTGTTGGTGGTTTCGGGGATTACAGATGCCCTGGACGGCTTTTTTGCCCGCATATTGAACCAGCAGACAGTCCTCGGTTCATATCTGGATCCGATAGCCGATAAGGCCCTCTTCGCAAGCTGTTTTGTGACTTTGTCTATAAAGGGAGTAATTCCGGGATGGTTTACAGTTATCGTCATCAGCAGGGATCTTATCATTCTTGTTGGCATTGCCATACTATCGATCATGTCCATCCCGTATGAGATCCGCCCGTCATTAATCGGCAAGCTCACGACAGCTCTGCAATTGCTGACTCTGGTGTTTTCCCTCGTCTCCCGTATTCTTCCGGGAACGATCGATAATGTGTGGCTTGTAATTTTCCAGTGGATCACAATAGCGTTCACCATAATCTCCGGGCTGAATTATATGTTCAGGGGCATTAAACTAAATAGTTACTCGGTTTAGATGCACAGGGGGCATGCCTTCGAAAATACGCAAATCGCAATATTTGCTTGACATAACGCTGTATTACTGTTAAAAACTGAACCCTTCTTTTGGAGAGCCCTGATGTAGGCACGTAGCTCAGGGGGAGAGCGCCATCCTGACGCGGTGGATGTCCAGGGTTCAAATCCCTGCGTGCCTACCATTTTTATCAGTTAAAAATAAAA
>JBEKXK010000024.1:0-40806 GCA_049512055.1 Syntrophales bacterium
TGCTCCAGTACGTCGCCTTGCCCGTCTCACGCGTTTTCAGCCAGGCATCCCTATTCATATAGGCGAGCATGAGAACCTCTCCTGTATCAACGTCCTGAACTATAACAGGCACAAGCCCGCTGCCTTTTTCAAAATCAATTTCGATCACTTGTTAATCCCCGTTTCCCCCAATGTACATGCAAATTCCCTATATAGAAGCATTTCGCAATGACTTTGAAAACCCCCCCGTCCTTTGTATCCCCTCCGTCGCCCTGTGAAAAAGTCGCTGCACTCAACACCGCCGAGGCTGCGGCCTGACCTCACGATAGCATGAGACACAGGTTTACTAGTGTGTCTATGCATAACATTTTTAACTAATTGAAGAAATTATTTTAATCAAGCATTATTTTCCCCTGCTCCCAGCCGGGGACTGATATTACACCCCGCCCGGTAGGGCAAACAGGGGCAAAACAGACACATCAAACGTCTTGCAGACCCCTGAAAGTGCGGCATTTGCACCCGTGACAAAATGGAAAAAGTGGCAAACCGAAGCTGTCATGGTATAGCTGTAATCTCCCGGCCTCTGGAGATGGGAAAAATCCATTTTGAGCGGTGACTCGCTCTTGACATATAATACCCTTTCTCTTATACTTCAGCCATCTGACGAAGATTGCTAAGGAAAATTATGCCGAACATATGGTCTATCGGAGGTGGGAAAGGAGGCTCCGGCAAGAGTTTCATTACCGGCAATCTTGGCATTCTGCTTGCGAAAGGAGGGTATAAAACCCTTCTGATCGATGTTGACCTCGGGGCAGCCAATCTCCACACCATTATAGGTCTTCCTCTTCCTAAAAAAAGCATCTCTGATTTCTTAAACAAGAAGGTGGGTGCTCTTCAGGAGACAGTCGAGCCCACGCCTGTTCAAAACCTCTATCTCATCAGCGGCGCAATGAATAATCTCGATATCGCCAATCTTGCCCACGAACAAAAATTAAAGATCATTCGGAACATTTCCAAGCTCTCTTATGATTACATCCTGCTGGATCTCGGCGCTGGAACCTCTTTTAACACCATCGATTTTTTTATGATCTCTAACTTGGGCATCTTTGTGACAACGCCCGAACCGACTTCCATAGAAAATATTTACCGTCTGATTCGTTCTGTTTATTTTAGGAAAATCCGTCAAGTCCTTAACAGCCATAATTTCCGGGCGCTGGCCGAGGAAGCCCAAGAGCGGGATGGGAGGGCTACTGTAAGCAACCCGGACATTCTACTCTACATAATGAAGGAACTGGACCCCGAGAAGGGTGAAATCCTGGAAAATGAACTGCGGACTTTCAATTTCAAGCTGGCCCTCAATCAGTTGAGAAAGCAGGATAACCCGAATATCGGAGCATTGATCTGCAAGATTATCCAAAGACACCTCGCCCTGAAGATGCATTTTGTCGGAAACATCACCTTTGATGAACGGGTTCACAACGCCGTCTGTAAAAAGATCCCTTTTCTCGATCTCTACCCCTATACGCAGACTACCCTTGATCTCAGGACTTGCCACAAGAATCTCCTGACCATAGATGAAGCAGAACCAATCCTGCAAAATGCCGTTGATTAGGAATCTTTAGAGGATCGTGCAAGGTAAAATGAAACCGTTCCACGAACAGAATTACTATGAGCTCCTGGAAATCCTTCCTGATGCATCGCCGTTGGAGATACGGCGCGCTTACAAGAGGGTTTTTGAACTTTATCAGGACGAATCTATTGTCAGTTACTCTTTTTTTTCAAAGGAGGAGAGAGAAGAGATTCTTTCCCTCTTGGAAAAGGCATATCTGGCCCTGATTGACCTTGAATCCAGGGCACAGTATGATAGCAGGCTCATTGAACTCGGATTGATGGATAAGGGCGGGCAATACAGCAACAAAATGAAAGAGCCAATATCCATATATGATTTCAAGAAAGTCCATTTTGACGTGTTTGAACCTGCCAGAAGGCTTGAGGAACTGAAAGAAAGGGTCTCACAGAACCCCCTCATACAAGAAATCCTGGCCCAGGATATGCTGACGGGGGCGGACCTCCACAAGATAAGAACTGAATTGGATATTCCCCTTGAGGAAATTGCGGACAGCACTAAAGTGCAAATAGGCATGCTTCGGGCGATAGAAGAGGACAACATGGAACTTTTCCCGCCTGCGGTGTATCTGAAGGGTTTCCTTAAATCATATGCACGGTATCTGCAGATTGATGAGAACGCCGTCGTCAATGGTTTTATCAAACGCATGGGAGAGGTAAAATAATTTTTTAGAGTGCAATTGCAATCTTTGGACTTATAGGTTGCCCGTGAAAGAAGATGTTTATCGGATAGTGCTCCCCTCTATCAACTGCAAAATGCGGAGCGCTCTCGTGATAAGAAAAGGCGTGTAATGGAAAAAGCGGACCCGAAAGAGGTTGACCTCGAAGAGGAACTGGACTTCCTGTATCGAAAGGTCTCAAGCCGCGATCAATCAGAGGAGGTCTTCTATGCTCCGCAGCAATTGAAAACTGAAGCGATGGCGACTGAAGAATCAGAGCTTCATACAGGGACGGGAAAATGGCCCCTGCAGAGGAGAGAAGGGCGCAGATTTCGATCTTCCCGCATCGTCCTAGCCTTGTTGCCTGCCCTTATTCTCGGCCTGATTACTATTTTTTACTGGCCCGTGTTTTACCATTATGATGCGCTAAATATTGAAGGGAGGGTCTATCCTCTCAGGATTAACAGGCTCACGGGAGAAGCAGCATATTTTGATGGAGCCGAATGGTTGCGGCCCCCTATTCCCGCGGAGGCGAAAAACGCTGTCACGGAAAAACAGATAACTCAACCAGCGGCGGTATTGCCTCCTGAGATAATTCAGGACAAACCCCGTGCTGAGGTCCCACCAGCCGCTACTGCACCTTCAAACACACGAAGTGAACTGAAATACGCCATTCAGATAAGGGCATTCCCTGAAAATAAGAAAGACGCGGCAGCGGGATTTGTGAACTATATGAAGAAGAAGCTACCCGATGTTCGTATGGAAACGGTCCATATCCAGGGACGGGGAACATGGCACAGGATATTGCTCGGCAATTTTTCGACCATGGAAGAGGCTGCGAGCTACATGAAGGAAACTAGGATGTCCCGTGCATTCCGCGATAGCTTTGTCCAGAAGAAATCCGCGGGTGAATCCTGATTTTTCGCGTCACGCTCAGATGACTTTAAAGAAAGAGGCGTGCTTCTCAATCATATCTGCAATGCCCGCACTGTCTCCATGACAGATTAGGTTCTTCAGTTGAGCTACGTTTTCTTCGTACGTATCTATATGCAGACGAATCTCAGGATTCATAGCTAAAATATCGGCATAGAGCCCGGTATTTTGACAAAATACCTTTTCCATGATTTCCATCTTCGCCCGAAAGACTGGTGTGGCAAACTTCATTAATTCTGACAGGCTCACGCCTGCCTCGCTCAAAACCAGACCCATCATGATTGTATTGAAATGATTGAGTCCTTGGATGATGGCCATCATTTGGTCATGTTTTTCCGGCGTCGTTTCCACCACAAACGCACCGTTCCTCTCGAACATGTCTGTAAGCCAGGAAAGCCACCTCCCCGCCCTCGCGGGACAGAGAACAACACGCTGCCCTGTGATGGAATCAACCCTGGGGCCGAAGAGAGGATGGCATCCGATCACCTCGGAAGCAGATGTTTCCAACATGGACTTGACTGAATCCTGCTTCAGAGATGTGATATCCATGAGAAGAGAGGCCGCGCGCATGTGCGGACCAACCTTCGCAATAACATTGCCGGTCACCCCCATGGGGACACTCACGACTACCACGTCACATGTATCGGCCATTTCGGCAATATCCGCTTCGCTCACATTCCTTCCGCACACACGTACAGCGTGTCCCTCCTTCTCGAGGAAACGGGCAAACCAATAGCCCATGCCGCGGGTACCGCCAATGACGCCTATCTTGGTCTTCATCAAATCGCCTTTTGCCTCAATAAATGATCACCCAACACAATTGTCACCATCGCCTCGCACACAGGAATTATGCGGGGTATTGCAGATACGTCATGCCTCCCCCTGAGCGACAATTCCACTCTATTTCCCCGGACGTCGATGGTCTGCTGGACTTTCGCAATCGATGGAATAGGCTTCGCCGCCACCCGCAAAACGATATCCTGGCCTGTCGTGATGCCGGCCAGTATGCCGCCCGCATGATTGGAAAGGAAACCATCAGGCGTCATGGGATCATTTGCCTCAGACCCTGTCATTTCGGCAACCTTGAAGCCGGCTCCTATCTCCACTCCCTTAACCGTCCCGATGCTCATGAGCGCCTTTGCAAGGTCGGCATCCATCTTATCAAACACCGGTTCTCCCAGACCCGAAGGGCACCCTCTCACGATGATTTCAACAATGCCGCCGAGGGAATCGCCGGAGAGTCTCGCTTCCTCCAGTTTCTCCTCCATGACCCTTGCAGCGTCAGGATCGGGGCAAAGCAGGTGATTTACCTCTATATCTTCATGAAAGATTGCTCCGGCTGTATACTTCGTTCGATCTATGACAACACCTCCCAGCGCCTTCGTATAGGCAATGACTTCCACACCCAGGCGCGAAATAATCTTTTGCGCAATTGCTCCTGAAGCCACGCGGGCCGCTGTTTCCCGCCCCGAAGCACGTCCGCCGCCCCGGTAATCGCGGATCCCGTACTTTTTAAAATAGGTAAAATCACCATGCCCCGGCCTGAAGACGTCCCTGATATCTTCATAGGCGCTGCCGTCAATGTTCATGTTCTCTATCATCAGGGAAATGGGCGTGCCCGTGGTCTTCCCTTGAAAAGTCCCCGATAGTATTTTAACTATATCATCTTCCTTACGGGGCGAACTTGAGGCGATCCTGCCCGGTCTTCTCCTGTTGAGCCATTTCTGAATGTCTTCTTCCGCAAGGTCGATTCCGGGAGGACATCCTTCCACAACCGCACCAGTTGCGGGACCGTGTGATTCACCCCAGGTTGTCACTCTGAAGAGTACGCCTATGGAATTTCCTGACATGTTGACTCCTTCCTGACAAATCCGCCTGCTCCATTCAGAAATTCACAGACAGCGTTGACTATTTCATCTATTTTCTTACCTGTTGTATCAAACGAAAAATCTGCCAGCCCCCTATATACCGGTATTCGCTGCTCGAGGACATCTTCCGTCTCCCGAAAGATATCATCATGCAAAAAGGAAGGCCTTCTTTCTTCGCTTGCCGCATCGTCCCTCATTCTTTCAACCATCGTCATCACATCAGCCCTAAGCCAGATCAACAAACCACGCTTTTTAAGAATGCCGCAATTGCCCTCATCCATGATCGCCCCGCCGCCGGTCGCTATAACGCCTCTTTGCAGAAGCGCCACCTTCCGGACAATCTCACGCTCTCTCTTCCGGAAATATGCCCAGCCCTTTTCCGCTATCATGTCCCGGATCGACATCCCTGCCTCTCGTTCGACAAGCTCATCCGTATCATAGAACGGCGTGCGCAGCTTATCAGCAAGCCTTTTTCCCACGGCAGATTTACCCGTTCCACGGTATCCAATCAATACGATGTGCACTTAATCCTCGTACAATCTTGAGAGCTCATCCCAGAATCCGGGAAAGGATTTCCCCACACAATGCCTGTCTTTTATCCTGATCCCGGGTACTGCAAGTCCTGCGATGGCAAAACTCATGGCAATTCGGTGGTCGTTATATGTCTCAATATGGGCGCCATGCGGTTTCCCTCCGACAACAATGAGACCGTCCGCTGTTTCTCTTGCAGCTACACCGATATTCCTTAGTTCACTTACCAGTGCCGCTATGCGGTCACTTTCCTTAACGCGCAGATGTGAAACATTTGTAATGATCGTTTGTCCCTCTCTGAATGCGGCAAGAACCGCCAGGGTCGGCACCATGTCAGGCACGTTTCCCATATCGATAAGGACGTCACCCTCATGTAACGGCCCGCCGGTGACCTCGACCCAATGATCTCCACGGACTACGGAACAGCCTAAAGTTTCCATTATGCCCAAGATATTGATGTCACCCTGAAGGCTTGCCGGGTTGATGTTTACGACCTTGACACGTCCGCGGCACAAGGCGGCAGCCAGGAAAAAATAGGAGGCGCTGGATACATCTCCTTCGATCATGTACCTCTGTCCCCTGTAATGGCGCCCGCTTCTCACATTGAATAATTTTTTCTCTCTCGTGCTTACTTCCGCGCCAAAGCGCCCCATGACGTCCATAGTCATATCTATGTAGGGCTGGGAAACTATCCTCCCTGTGAGCGCAATTTCTATATCGCCCGCTGCGTAAGGAGCGCCGATGAGCAGGGAAGAGATATATTGGCTGCTCTCCACATCTGCAAAGGCAACGTTGCCGCCCTTTAAGCCCTCTGCATCGATCTTGACCGGAGGATAGCCGTCCCTGCTTTGAGAATCAACGCCCAGAATTTTCAGTGCATTAAGAAGCGGCAGGAGCGGCCTTTCACGAAGACGGGTACTGCCATCGAGAATATACTCCCCCTTTCCCAGGGAGGCCAGTGTCGTTAGGAACCGCAGTGCCGTCCCATTGTTCCCCAGCATGATCACCCGTCCTGGATTATGGATATTCCCTCCCGTTCCTGTGATTGCAACATCACTCCCTGAGATGAAAATTTCAGCACCAAGGAAACGCAATGCCTTCACAAGATATCTTGTATCCTCAGAAATGAGCGCATTGCTGAGCATAGATCTGCCCTCCGCGAGGCAGGCAACAACAAGGGCCCTCTGTGTGTAACTCTTGGAACCGGGAACCCCGACAGTTGCATTCAAATGACGAACCGGCTTAATTTCCATATAAGAGGCGCTCCCTCACGACCTGTTTCATAAACTCTCTCGGGGCTTCCTGCCCCGTCCAGAGCCTGATCTGCTCCGCCCCTTGATGAACGAACATGCCTAGGCCAGGCACAGTCATACACCCTGCATTTTCAGCATCGCGCATCAGTCTCGTTTTAAGAGGATTGTAGACAACGTCCACGACCCATCGGTAATTAATGAGATTAGCGCTGCTGACGGGTGATTCATCTACATTCGGCATCATGCCCACGGGTGTTGTATTGATCAGACAATCCGCCCTGACCCTGCCCAACTCCGAAAGAGGGTAAAAAGAGCATCCCCACTCTTTCGCCAGTCTCTCTCCCCTTGCGACATTTCTATTGACGACAACGGGGATGCCCCCTTCTCTCTCTATGCCAAAGACAGCGGCCCGCGCGGTTCCGCCGGCTCCCAAAATGGCGAACACCTTCCCCTTGATATTTGTAACTTCGCTGATGGATTGAACAAGACCGATCCAGTCGGTATTGAAGCCCTTCAATCTGCCGTTGTCATTGACGATGGTATTTACTGCTCCGATCTTCCACGTGTCAGCATCTGCTTCATCGAGATGTTCCATGATGGCAACCTTAAAAGGTACGGTTACGCTTACGCCGCAGATGCCAATCCCTCTTATGCCTCTCACGGCGGAGCCAATATCCCGGATGCAGAACGGCAAATACCGCGCCGCGATTTTCATCTTCTTTAGCGCCGCATCGTGCATCATGGGCGAGAGACTCTGTTTCACAGGATTTCCCAAGAGGCAAAAAAGCCTCGCATTCGGGGGCACGGATAACTTGCCATTCCTGTGAACACCACGACCGCCGATATTCAGGACATCTTCCATCTCGCCGACGGTGAACTGGCCGGGCGCCGAGGCCAGCCCGTCAATCAGCGAGGCGAAACTGAGATAAGAACCGAGGAGGGGCGCCATTATCCTGCTTTCCTTTCCCTCTTCCCCCATACAGAAGGCGATGATATCATTCTTTCTATCACGGGCGTAAGGGATCAGGCTGAGAACCGTAAAGTTATCCTCCGGACTTTTTGCAAGAGTGACTACTTTAGCAACACCGGCGCCGCATTTCACACAGTCATGAAAAATACTCTTCAATCTTTTTAGAGACGGCGTTTTGCTGAAATCATGATGCGAAATAATCACCCTGGTCCTGTTGCCATGGGCGCTCGCCGTCGCAAGCACATCTTTCCGCAAAGCCTCGGGTGTATGGAGTTCAACATCCACATAATCCGCACCAAGGCGGACAGCCTCTTTCAGCAAAGCGATCCTCTCTCCCTCTCCCGGCATGTCATCAGACGTTGAAGATTCCCTTCTTCTGTTAGTGACCAGTATCTCGACGGGCTTTCGAGATGATCTGCACCTTTCCATTAAAGTTCTTAAGTCTCCACTTATCAGATCCATTCTCAATTCTAACACATGGGCGCGCGACAGGCTCATCTCTATCTGGAGTAGGGCCTCTTCCTGTGTGCTTCCTGTGATGGGAATACAGATCATCGTGTTCCTTCACCCCTGGGATATGATCCGAGGATCTTCAAAAAATTGGCCTTCCCCCTTACGGCTTTCATGCATCTTCTGATTTCGGGATCATCTGCGTGACCAGAAAAATCGACAAAGAAGAGATATTCCCATAACCTCTCCTTGAGGGGATACGATTCGATCTTCGTCAGGTTAATCCGTCGCTCGACAAATGGTCCCAAGACATGATACAGGGCGCCCGGCACGTGGCGGGTCCCGAAGAGGATCGACGTCTTATCTGTTCCCGTCATCTTGGATGCACCTTCTCCTATGACCAGAAATCGCGTCGTATTCGACGGATTATCTTCGATCCCTTCTGAAAGTATATTGAGCCCGTACGTGGCCGCCGCGAGGCGACTTCCAATGGCGGCGCCATCTTTGTCCTCTCGGACAATCCGGGCTGCTGCAGCGGTGCTTTCTGTCTCGGCAAGCGCACATCGGGGAAGATTGGCGCGGAGCCATCCCTGGCACTGCGCCAGCACCTGGGGAACCGAATAGACCCGCTTGATCCTGTCCAGTCTCTTCCCCGGCGCAACCAGGCAGTGGCTGATCCTGAGAAAAATCTCCGCCCGAATCGTAAGGGGTGTTAATATCAGTCGATCGAGGGTCAAGTTGACGGAACCTTCGAGAGAATTTTCCACGGGCACAACCCCCCATTGCACCTTCCCTTTCTCAACTTCGTCAAAGACATGAAAGATACTTGCCTGAGGAATGAAGCCGGAGCTTTTGCCGAAATAGGACTCTGCAGCAAGATGGCTGAATGTCGCATGCGGTCCCAAAAAGGCAACGGTAACGGGCTTCTGCAAGGCCCGGGAAGCGGAAATGATCTCCCTGAATATGGCCTTCAGATATTTCTCCGGCAGCTCCCCTTCGCCCATCTTTGACAGGTATGCAAAAAGCTTCGCTTCCTGCGAGGCGTCGAACACGTCCAGTCCCTTTCTTGCCTTATCGCTTCCTATTTTCATAGACAGCAGAGCCCTCTCATTGAGCAGCTTTACGATCTTGCCGTCCGTTTCCTTGAGATCGCGCCGGAGGCGATCAAGTGATGACAATCTCATTTCTTGATTTCCTCCACCGTTTCACACAGAATCGATTCAGGGACGCCCCCGTTTATGAAAGGCATTCCGATCTTTTTAAGCAGGACGAAATGAATCCTATCACCTTCTTTTTTCTTGTCCGCCCTTAACCTTGCCATAATGCCGTCCGTTGTTATAGTTCGCGGAATACGGCAGGAAAGACCCACACTTTCGAGCAGGTGTTCAATCCTCTCCCGATCACTATGTGGAAAATCATGCATGCTCTCTGAAATCCTTGCGGCAGCGACCATGCCCAGGGAAACGGCGGCCCCATGCGACATAGTATAATTAGACTCCGCTTCGATGGCGTGTCCTATAGTATGACCGAAGTTGAGCACACGGCGAAGCCCCATCTCCTTTTCGTCTATCTCTACGATACCCTTTTTTATCCTGCACGCATTCTCAATGATCTCCTCGAGAACATCCCGATCCCTCTCTTTGATTGCATCAATATTTCGCTCCAAAAAATTAAAGAACTCCACATTATCGATCACGCCGTATTTGATCGCCTCCGCGAGGCCGCTGCTCATCTCTTCTTCGGGAAGAGTATCCAGAAACTTCACGTCAATGAACACTCCCCTGGGTTGGTAAAAGGTCCCGAGCAGGTTTTTTCCTTCCGGAAGATCGATGGCGGTTTTCCCGCCGATGCTGCTGTCTACCTGGGCCATGAGAGTTGTGGGAATCTGGATATAGGGAACAGACCTCATGAACGTGGACGCGATGAAACCCGTCACGTCACCAACTACTCCACCTCCCAAGGCGAGGAGAGCAGACTTTCTGTCAGCGCCAAGTCTTAACAGTCTCTCGACTACGGCTACAGTCGTCCCGATGCTTTTTGCATCTTCTCCTGCAGGAAATTCGATCATATCCGCAGGGAGCGCCATCCCCTTCAATCTGTCTAGAAGCATCTTTCCATAGATGGCCGAGACGTTGACATCAGTAATGATTATGTAATGAAGGGCCGGCATATGTCTCGCGATGAGCAGCCCTATCCGATCGAGAACGTCATATCCGATGCATATTTCATAGGAGGAAGCTACTTTCTTATCCAGATTGACCTTTATCTTCTTCATCGAAGCACCTGTTTCCTTTTCTTCATAATGCCCTCCAGATTTTTTATTTCTTCCATTAACTGGTAGAATTTTTCCGGTTTGAGAGATTGAGCGCCGTCGGAAACAGCCTTCTCGGGCTCAGGATGAACTTCTACAAGGAGCCCATCCGCTCCCACGGCCAAGGCAGCCCTGCTCAGAGGAATCACATATTTCCAGCTGCCCGATGCATGACTGGGATCAACAATGACGGGAAGATGGGTTAATTCTTTCAAGACCGGAACCGCGCTAATGTCCAGCGTATTGCGGGTGGCAGTCTCAAAGGTGCGAATGCCCCTCTCGCAGAGAATGACCTGATTATTTCCGGAAGAGAGAATGTATTCCGCTGACATCAGCAGTTCCTCGATCGTGGTCATCATTCCCCGTTTCAAGAGAACCGGCCTCCTTGACTGACCAACTTTTTTAAGGAGGGGGAAGTTCTGGACATTACGCGCTCCGACCTGCATTATATCAGCATAAGCCTCAACGAGATCAACATCTTCCGTGTTCATGACTTCCGTAACAATAGGCAAACCTGTTTTCTCCCTGGCCTTTGCCAATAATTTGAGGCCTTCTTCTTCCATGCCCTGGAAGCTGTAAGGGGACGTCCTTGGCTTGAATGCACCGCCTCTGAGGAATTGCGCGTCTCCCTTCTTTACAATATAAGCGCTTTCCATCACCTGTTCTTCGCTTTCCACAGAGCAGGGGCCAGCCATGACTACGAAGCGGGGACCACCGATCTCCACTTCCCCTACCCGGATGATAGTATCCTCTTCCCTGGACTCCCGGCTTGCCAGTTTGTACGGCTTAAGAATGGATACGACCTTCTCCACACCGGAGATCGATTCTGCAAACTTCAGGTAGGCTTTACCCCGTTCGTCGCCGACTGCACCTATGATAGCGCGTTCCACGCCCCGCGAAGGATGGGCGTTGTATCCCACGGATTTTATCCAATCGATGACGTTTTCAATCTGTCCTTCCGTTGCTCCCTTCTTCATCACAATAATCACGATTCTCCCCCTTCAAAATTAAATCTAAGAGTCCCTGCCTGCTTCACTCGCCCGCGGTCACCTCGACTGCGTCCATTTTTCAAGGCGTTGCCTTGAGCTGATACAATCCCCGCAAAGCCCCGCGCTGTGGACGAGGAGTCTCAAGAACGCCGGGTCTTATGGAATTAAAAAAGGCCATGGAAACATCTCTTCCCATGGCCTCACAAAAATATAAGAGCCATGGGCAGATTCCTTCAGTCTACCCATGGCTCTTATGTCTCATTTAACTGGCGTTAATTCCTCCTGAGCAACAGGCAGACCAATAGGAAGTAGTAGTTCCAGTAATAAAAGCCTTTGATCAACCCGTTTGTGTTCATTATATCCACCACGCTCATTAATAGTCTTTGAATTGATAAAACCATAAGCAAGGACCATTGTCAAGAAAAAAATGAGATTCACAAATATTGTCTATTGCAAAAATTATATCACCGTGTTTTATTTAACAAAGTCAAGATGCGGACAGATGATCCTTCTGAAATGAAAGAAAAGAGACTATGATAGATAGCGTCTGGTCAATGCTGCAGAGCCTGCGGATTCAGGACATCCTTGACATTGCAATCATATCGATAGCCATTTCCTTCCTCCTGATATGGATTAAAGACAGGGCCTCACGTTTTGTTTTCATCGGCATCAGTCTCCTGGGTTTTATCTACGTCATCGCCAAATTTTTCCAGCTTTACCTTACCACGGTTGTCCTGCAGGGATTTTTTGCCATCCTTCTTTTCGTTCTTGTTGTTATTTTTCAGGAAGACCTCCGGAGGTTTTTTGAGCGCCTTGCCATCCTGGGAATAATCAGGAAAAAGATTCAACGGACGACATCACATGGACAGACATCTGAAATCATAGCACAGACTGTGGCCGATCTTGCCCGAAAGCATATCGGCGCCCTGATTGTTATCCAGGGAAGCGATCCTCTGGACAGACATCTCAGCGGCGGCGTGGAACTGAATGGCACTCTCAGCGAGCCGCTCTTGGAAAGCATTTTTGATCCTCATTCCGTAGGCCATGACGGCGCCGTTGTTATTGACGGAAACGTAGTAACTCGTTTTGGATGCCATCTGCCCCTCTCTCCGAATGCCAGTCGTTACAAGAATCTTGGTCTTCGCCACACTGCCGCCCTTGGCCTCTCTGAACGGTCGGACGCCATCTCCATAGTTGTTTCGGAAGAAAGGGGAACCATCTGCATTGCCGAAGGTGAAAGGATCAAGGAAGTAAGCGCGTCGGCCCTCAAGGGTGTCCTGGTAACTTATTATACAAGCAAAGCACCCGTAAAGAAGCCGGGGCCTCTTGCACGATGGTTAAAAGAAAATACGAAGGAGAAGGTCATCGCCATTATCCTTGCCTGTATCCTCTGGATGATTTTCGGATACCAGAGGGAATCAATACAGAAGGACTTTACCATACCTGTCGAATACTTGAACACACCCCCTGAATGGGTAATCGAAGAGCCGAAAATTTCTGAAGCCAAGGTAATGCTTGTTGGTCCCCCGCAGGCCTTTCAGATTCTGAATATGGATGCACTCAAGATATCCTTGAATCTGTCACAGATCCAGGAAGGCAGACAGGATATAGTACTCACGAAAGACATGATAGATGCTCCTTCAAACCTTACCATAGTAGGGATCAAGCCCAGTCGCATCACCGTCATTGCGTCACGGTTTGTCCATATTTCCATTCCTGTTGAGGTTGTAACTGAAAATGCGCCGCCCCCGGGAGTTGCCATCCAGAAGATCACAGTGACACCTCCGTCAATTGCGGTTCTGGTACCGGGCAAGCTGCTTCACACCAAAATTCGGATACGGACGGCACCGATTGACTTACGGCCACTAACGTCAACAACTACATTTGCACCAAGGCTGATTGTACCCCCGGAGGTTCAATTCGAGGGCAGAAGAGAGCCATCCATAAAAGTGGTAATCAAGACAAGGAGCTGAAGATCATGTCCAGATGGCTCAAGAAGAGATCAGGAAAGACCGGTCTTTCCCCAGGGTCTCTCGTTAATATAGGAGAGAGATTGACCGAAAAAACAAGAATTACCGTTTTGGACTACGACGAGGCGCGTATCGAGGAGAAGGAAATCAGCACGGCGCGCGAATGCGGGCAATTCAAGGATCGTCCGACGGTCACGTGGATACATATCAATGGCATTCATGACGTGTAGACACTCGAAGAGTTAGGGACCATCTTCGGCCTGCATCCCCTCACCCTAGAAGATATCCTCAATTCCGACCAACGCCCGAAAATGGAAGATTTCTGCGAATACATCTATATCGTTCTCAAAGCTTTCTATAGTAACAACGACCAAACAAACGAGATCCATTCCGAACAGATAAGTATCGTGCTCGGCCGGACATTTGTCATATCCCTCCAGAAAAAAGAGACAGATATATTCAGACCCATCCGGGAGAGGGTCTGCGCCGGCAAGGGACAGCTCAGAAAATCGGGGGCAGATTACCTTGCGTATGCCCTCATTGATTCGATAGTTGACAATTATTTTACTATTCTCGAACAAGCGGGTGAACGAATTGAGATCCTCGAGGAATCACTGGACAAAAGCCCCTCGGCAGAAACACTTCAGGCCATTCAAAACCTGACACGAGAAATGATTTTTTTGAGGAAGACGGTCTGGCCCCTGCGGGAAGCCATCAGCAGTCTTGAACGCACGGGATGCCAACTGGTAGATGAATCTACGGACGTTTACCTGAAAGACATTTACGATCATACGATCCAGGTGATAGATACCATAGAGACCTTCCGGGATATGCTCTCCAGCATACTTGACATATACCTATTAAGTATCAGCAACAGGATGAATGAAATCATGAAGGTGTTAACTGTTATCGCCACGGTATTTATGCCGTTGACATTCTTGGCCGGCGTGTACGGCATGAATTTCAAGTATATGCCGGAGCTTGAATGGCATTGGGGGTACTTCTTCATATGGGGCATAATGCTGGCCATCGCAATCGTCATGCTAATCTATTTCAGAAGAAAGAAGTGGCTATGAATAGAGGACTTTTATCAGATACGCGTATGCGATAGGATGTTTGAAATGAACCGCTTGATGTCAATTGGTGGATGTCTTGTTCAACTGTTGTCGTCCCCGTGGCGTTAATACAAGCTTAAGCTGATTGCCGCTGCTTAACTCCTGCGCTACTGCCCCTTTGGCCATGAGCAGAGAGACGGTTTCATCAAAGTCCTTTTGCGATATTTCTGTATTCTTCATAAGATCTGTTAGAGTCAGTTTTGCACCTTCTGCAACTGCCAGCTCCCGCAAGATTCTTGACTGGTTTTCCGGTTTCTTTGCCTTATCAATGCTGCTTGCAGGAATTGCCTTAACTGCGTGTTCTTCTATTCTGTCGTGCTGAGCGCCGTTCTTATGAACTTCCTGATCATACTGCCCCTCACCCTTTAATCGGCTTCCAAAGACGCGCTCGAGAGATCTGGTCGAAAACACCGCAAAAATAATACATAAACCGCTTAGGGTAAGCAACTTCAGCGGTTTGGTCTGTCCGGATTCGAGCAAATCGCCGGACAGCAGGTTGAGTAACAATGGGACTGTCAATGAAGCGACCACACCTATCAAGCTATGTTTGATAATTAAACTAAAGAATGGCTGATCGTCTCTCGCGCTCAGGAGGGCGCTCGCCATACCGCCCAATCCTCCCGATATGACCATTATCCCGACAATCAGTATTATGTAACTTTCCGATATGAGTTCTGGCATTTATCGTTCTGCTTCTTTGACCGTCTGACGCCTTGGCCTCAAAAATGCACCCACACTTCAAGCGATCCTTTGTGCGCCCGGGGATAACTCTTTCCCAGATTCTTGATCTTTAATTCAATCTCTTTAGCAGAGGTTGAATGTGCAATAAAATCGTTAAACTGCTTCTGCAGAAGCAGCGCCGCCTGTCTGTCTTCGCCGTGAAAATACCGGATGTCTCTCCATTTGTGCTGTATCCTCTCGGTGTCAACGGAGGCATATCCCTTTTTCCTCAAAAAATCAGAAAATGCCTCTGCCATTACTTTGTCCTCTTGCCTGGCATAGTGGATGTGAACCTTATTAACCCCGGCGGGTGCAACGACATCCCTTATCCCCTGGACTCCCGCCGTCTTTCTTTGCGGTGCAATTGACTCCTTCTCGAGAACTGCTGTCTTTTCGCCGGTGTCGCCCGGTTTCGCTGCATTCAAACTGTTCATCACTGATCTGAGTTGCTGAAATTCCTGCAGGATGTCATCCGCCTTTTTCAGCAACACTTCGGTATCAGGAAATGTTTTCTGATTCATGCTCACCAGATTGGCAATCAGAACCCCGACGCCCAAACCGATCAGCAAGCCAGCAATAAATGTCAATATAAAATGTCTCTTATGGATATATTCGACGGATTTCGTCAAAGCTTTAATCAGAACTCGCAATTCGTGTTCGGAAACATTGACATCTGATGCATCTTCATCCATTTTTAGGTACCCCTCAAGACCTGGCCCGATCCGTAAATACGAAGTGCGGGACGTCTATCATCTGCGACAGCAAAAAAACTGTGCATGTTTTTGATATTTGATCAAATTTATATGTATGCCGGCATTAAACCCCTAGTACTTTTAAATGTTTTCGTTCGAGATTACAAGTGCATTGTTTATGAAACTTCAATTTTCAGCAGCTTCAACGAGTGAATAGACTCTTTGGCAGTATTTACAATCTATTGTAGACGAACTATTTTGAGAGGTGGGGCCGTCTTCACCAACTTGTGCATCATAATAATATCGTAAGAAAGTCGCACAGAAGGGTGAAAATATACCTAAAACGCCGCAATACTATCCATTCTTTCTAAAGTATATGCTCAAAAACGCCGATAAACTTTTCAAGGATCTATCAATCCGTTGTTGCGCCGTCACGGCAAAAAAGCGGCACGAGATTGAGACATTTCACTGTCAGTACAGATATAGGATCGCAACTATAAACGAGTTGGGGCAAGATGGATCAGCGGCACAATAAATTGCAGACAGGAGACGTGAAAGACAAGCAAACTCCGGACCTACCTAATGATAATTTCCCTCAAATTCTGGTTGTAGATGATTCCCCGGACATTATCGAACTGCTTACAGACACCCTTACCAGACAGGGCTATCGCGTTCGCTCAGCTGCGAGCGGCTCCGAGGCACTGAGTTCAGTGGCGGCAGAAGTGCCGGACTTGATCCTGTTGGATATAAGAATGCCGGATATGGATGGTTACGAGGTCTGTCATCATCTGAAATCCGATGCACGGGGCTATGGTATGCCCGTAATCTTCATAAGCGGCCTTGATGAGACCATAGACAAAGTGAAGGGCTTCCATGCGGGCGGCATTGACTACATCACCAAACCTTTTCATTTGCCGGAGATATTGGCCAGAATTGAAACGCATATTTCTTTGTGCCGTTTGCAAAAGCAATTGGAGGAGAAAAATATTCAACTCCACCAGGAAATCATGGACCGGGAGCGGGCTGAAGAGGAGTTGAATAAACACAAATCGCACCTGGAAGAAACCGTTTTCCGCCGCACGGCGGACCTCAGGAGAATCAATGATGAACTGCAACATGAAGTCGCCGAGCGCGAGAAGATGGAAGGTGTGTTGGAGCAGACCAATTACAAACTTCACTCCATGGTTTATGAATATGGCTTACGCCAACAGAGGCTCAACCTGTTTAATCAAATGTCGGAGCAACTCCAGAGTTGCATCACCCTTGAAGAAACATACTCCATCATAAGCCAGTTCATGCAGAATTTATTTCCGCTCGCATCCGGATCTCTTTTCATATTTAACTCCCCCCTGAATATATTTGAGGGCGTTACCTCCTGGGGACGGGCGCTGTCAGGGGAAAAGGCTTTCCCAGCAGAAAATTGTTTCGCTCTTCAAGAAGGAAAGATACATATAACGGGAGATTTCCATTCCGATTCGTGCTGCCGGCATATTCTAGGTGGCGGCAGAAAAAACGGTTTGTGCGTTCCCCTATCGGCCCAGGGAGACACTCTGGGAATGCTTCATTTGCAGCAAAGGATTTCCCCGTCAACTTCAGCCAACCCAGGATTTGACGAACTTTCGGAGGGATTTAACGAAGAGGTACAGCAACTAGCTGTCACGGTAGCAGACTATCTTGCACTGGCGCTCTCAAACATAAAGCTTAGAGATACGTTGAAACAACAGGCCATTAATGATCCCCTTACGGGTCTCTTCAATCGCCGCTACATGATGGAGACCCTGATCCGGGAAATAAGTCGCGCCAAGCGTCTCGAAACTCCTCTCGGAATTATTATGATAGACCTGGATCACTTCCGAAGATTCAATAATACTTTTGGCCATGAGGCGGGTGACTTGGTGCTCCGTAACATGGGAAAATTCCTGCAAAGCAATATTCGCAGAGAAGACGTCGCCTGCCGATATGGCGGGGAGGAATTTACCCTGATATTACCGGGGGCCCCTATGGAAATCACCGAAAAACGCGCTGAAACATTAAGAAATCTCGTGCAGGATTTGGAGATTTACTATAACGGCAAGCCGCTTGACAGCATCACGCTTTCCTTGGGAGTCGCCAGCTTTCCGGAGCATGGCGCGACGGGAGAGACAGTGCTCCAGGCTGCCGATGCCGCCCTTTATGCCGCTAAGCGCGCCGGGCGCAATAAAGTCTCGACTGCGGGCAAAGCAGAGTTGGAGCATACTGCTCAGATATACTCGTTCGGTAATTGATTTCCCTCGGGAATTCATTTTATCCTAATCCTTGACTTACGATCTTATCCCGTCTTATAATCCCACGTATAAGAAACAGTAGCCCCAAACTTTCCTTTCAAACATTTTTTCATCGTAAATGACGTCCGCCGAGGTGCAAAGATGGCAAGAAATAACGATATGGATAGGTCCGGCGAGGGACTAAAAATCGGACGTGCCGTAAAAGAACTCCGGCACAAGAAACAAATCACGCTTCAGGACCTGGCGGCGAAGACCGGTATCGCCAAAACCATTCTCGACGAGATTGAAAATGGCGATGTGGTACCCCCCGTAGCGACACTCCTGAAACTAGCCAGGGCATTCAATGTGGGCATGGCCTCTTTCTTCGAAGAGGAAAAAGCCGATATGAAAATATCTGTCACCCGCAGCGGAGAAAGAGCGAAGATAAAACGCCGTCCCCACCACCACCATGAAGGTGAGGTCGATTATATTTACGAATCCCTCGAAACACGCATGGCCGACAAGCATATGGAACCGCTTCTGGTAGAGTTTCAACCCGTGGATACGGGTGATATGGTTTTTACAAACCACGAAGGCGAAGAATTCATATTTGTTCTCGAAGGGAGACTGGAATTCCGGACCGACGATCGTGTGGAAAGACTTAAGCCGGGCGACACAATCTATTTTGAATCGGACATAAATCACGGTTTTCGATCTCTGGACGGAAAACCGGCCAGGGCAATAGCGGTGGTATGGAGCAAAGTATAAAGAGGTGGATAGTTGACCATGCTTGAAATCCGCTTTCACGGGCGCGGCGGCCAGGGAACTGTAGTTGCAACAATCTTGCTTGCCAAGGCATTCTTCCGGGCCGGCTACCAGGTGCAAAGTTTTCCTTTCTTCGGTGTAGAAAGGCGGGGAGCCCCCGTGGAGGCTTACGTCCGTCTCGACAAAGATAAGATTTTGCTGAGGACAAATGTATATAAACCTGATCACGTAGTGGTCCAGGATCAGACTCTTCTCCATGGCGTTAATGTCACACAGGGGCTCAAACCGGGCGGATGGGTGCTCATCAACAGCTCCGCTACCCCCAGCGAGCGAAGACCGTTCATCGGCTACCGGCTGGCCTTTGTAGATGCAAACCGGATCGCCTCAAGAAACCAACTGGGGACCCGCACCCATCCTATCGTCAATACAGCTATGATGGGAGCTTTTGCTCGCATACTAGGTATGCCTCCCCTGGATGCCATCCGTGCGGTCATCCAAGAGGAGATACCCGACACGCATATGCAAAATGTAGCGGCTGCAGAGGAAGCTTATAGGGAAGTCCAACTTCTGGGACTGATCGAAGCTGCTCCCGCACTCGGTCCAATGACTGCTGTAAATCCACACGGGAATGAAACATGAATGAAGCAGAGATCACCCTTCCGCTACTAATACCCTGTTCCTCCCAATCTACGGAAAGCAATAAAACGGGGTCGTGGCGTTTTCTGCGGCCTCAGTTCGACGAGAAAACGTCTCCGTGCAGTGCCGCCTGTCCCGCAGGCGAAGACATTGCCCGCATCGAAATGTTGAGTGCCCAGGGATCATTCAAAGAGGCATGGGAGATGATTCTCAGGGAAAACCCCTTCCCTGGCGTGTGTGGGCGTGTTTGTCCTCATCCCTGCGAGGGAGTGTGCAACCGCAAGGAGTTCGACGAATCCATAGCCATTCATGCCATAGAACGCTTTCTTGCAGAGACCGCCACTCGTTATGACCTGAAGCCCATCCTCCCACAACTCGCGGCCAAAAAACAGAGGATAGCAATAGTGGGCGCGGGGCCTGCAGGCCTTTCAGCCTCATATTTTCTCGCGCTCTTGGGATATTCCAGCGATGTCTTTGAGGCCATGCCGGAGCCAGGCGGGGTATTGCGCTGGGGAATACCCATCTACCGTCTTCCCCTGCAGGCACTGAGGAGTGATATAGCCCGCATCGAATCACAAGATGTCCGTATCCTTACGGGACAAATGCTTGGAAGGGATTTCCTGCAGGATGCCGCAGATCGATACGCTGCAGTCTTCGTGGGCTGCGGACATTCCCGGACTGTGAAGCTGGGCATTCCCGGTGAGGAAATGAAGGCGATCAAAGATGGACTTCAGCTCCTCGGGCAGCTTCGCCAGGGTGAAACAATTTCCCTTAGTGGTGTCTCCGCCGTCATCGGTGGAGGAAACACGGCAATCGACGTGGCGAGGAGCATCATCCGTGCCGGCGGAAAGGCCGCCATTTTGTACAGGCGCCGGCGGCGCGATATGCCTGCCTTTGAGGAAGAGGTGCAGATGGGCATCGAGGAGGGCGTGGAACTCAAAGAACTGGTCACACCGGTTAGAATAACGGCAGAAGGCACAGGATGCATATTAACATTGCAGGAGATGATAATCTCCGGAGAGGACAGCCGCGGCCGGGCTAACATTCTGCCGGCTGAAGGAAAGACCCGTGAACTCCGAGTTGAGCGCGTCTTTAAGGCAACCGGCGCTGAACCTGCCGACGACTATTTCAATCCCCCCGATAAGACCAAGATATCCCTGGCGCTTTCCCATACCCTTCTGGTTTGTCCGGATAGCGGACCCGCATTGGTTTTCGGAGGAGATCTTACAAATGGAACAAAGAGTGTCGCCCATGCCGTCGCTTCCGGGAAACAGGCGGCGATGGCCCTGGATATTCTCTTTCACAGCGGTATTGAGGCCATCATGCCGAAACTCACGGCATGCCGGGTGGGACAGGGACCATCGCTTTCCATGGAAATGTATGTGCAAGGAAACCGCCTCCTCGGAAATACCCATGTTGTGCGCTATGAAGAAATCAATACCGATCATTTCCAGTTCCAGCCGAGGATTACACAGCCGCGCCTCTTGAGAGAGGAGCGTCGAACGTCCTTCGAGGAAATCGATCTCAAGATTTCGACCAATCTGGCCATCAGAGAAGCCGACCGCTGCTTCAACTGCGGAATCTGCAATCAGTGCGATAACTGCTATATGTTCTGCCCTGATATTGCCGTTATCCGGGTAAAGAATAGCGACGAACGCCACATCAACTACGACTACTGCAAGGGGTGCGGACTCTGCGTTGTGGAGTGCCCGCGTAACGCCATGACCCTCAGAGAGGAAGATGTATGAAACGGGTCATTGAAGGGAGCCATGCTGTCGCCGAGGCGGTGCGTCTGGCGAGGGCTCAAGTGATATCGGCATATCCCATTACCCCCCAGACCCATATCGTGGAGCTTCTCTCGGAATACTGTGCCGGCGGAACTATGGATGCGCGTTTCCTGCGCGTGGAAAGCGAGCATTCCGCCCTGGCGGCGCTGATCGGGGCACAGAGCTGCGGAGTGCGGACGTTCACAGCCACATCATCACAGGGACTTGCCCTGATGCACGAACTCCTGCACTGGACATCGGGTGCACGGCTTCCCATCGTCATGGCCGAAGTAAACCGCGCTCTTGCCCCCGGCTGGAACATCTGGACTGATCAGACGGACAGTCTTGCCCAGCGCGACACCGGATGGATACAACTCTACTGCGAAGATGGCCAGGAGGTTTTAGATTCAATGCTCCAGGCGTATCGGCTGGCGGAGCGTGTATATCTGCCCGTGATGGTGGTTCTCGATGCATTTTACCTCTCCCACACCTACGAACCTGTCGATGTGCCGGCAGAAGAGGATGTTGACCGCTTCCTTCCCCCGTACGTGCCCCGATTTCAGGTGGATACAGAAAATCCCTGCTCCTTCGGGCAGCTTGTACCGCCGGGCGCCTACATGAAAATGCGCCATAACATCGCCATGGCGATGGAGGACGCCTTGGTTCGCCTCCGCGAAATCCAGGAAGAGTTTTACGGGATCTTCCAGCGCCGCTATGATCCCGTGGAGACCATCTGCTGTGACGACGCAGAAATCATACTTGTGACCTCAGGAACGGCCACCAGTACGTGCCGCCTGGTACTCAGGAATCTACGGGAAATGGGGGAAAGGGTCGGTATCCTAAAAATGAAATTGTTCCGTCCCTTCCCGGTCGCCATGGTTAGAGAAGCCACGTCCCGGGCAAAAAAAATCGCTGTCATCGACCGGAACTTTTCCTTCGGGGCCAGCGGCATCTTTGCTCAGGAGCTGCGCGCCGCATTATGCAACACTCCCGCACGTCCCCCCATTTTCGGCTATATCGCGGGAATCGGCGGCCTCGATATAACGATGGAATTGCTGGAAGAAATATACTGGAAGACCAAGGATACGGCATTTCCAGAAAAGGAAAGCGTGTGGATGGGAGTTTAAGAGGTGGATCATGGAATTAGATACGATAGATAATGAATATATGTACTCGGGACACGTCGGCTGCCCCGGATGCGGTGCGGTAATCGCCATGCGGTTCACGCTGAAGGCCCTCGGGGACAAGACCATTGTGGTGCTGCCCGCATGCTGCTGGTCCATTATCGCCGGCGCTTATCCGCAGTCAACCCTGAAGGTTCCTGTCATCCACTCGGCTTTCGAGACCGGTGGGGCCGTCGCAAGCGGTGTCCGGGCCGCCCTGGATGTGAAAGGGGATACGGAGACCACCGTTGTTACCTGGGCGGGTGACGGCGGCACCTTCGATATCGGTTTTCAGGCCCTAAGCGGCGCCGTTGAGAGGAACGAGGATTTCATTTATGTATGCTACGACAACGAGGCATATATGAATACGGGCGTGCAGCGCAGCTCGTCAACCCCTTACGGAGCCTGGACGACAACCACGCCCGGTCAGGATTGGAAAAAAATGCGGAAAAAAAACATCGTCGAGGCGCTGGTTGCCCACCGTATTCCGTATGCCGCTACGGCAAATATCGCCTTCCCTGAGGATCTCGTTCGCAAGGTTCAGAAAGCCAAGGGACTGAAGGGCTCCAGGTTCATCCATATCTATGCAAGCTGTCCCACGGGATGGCGCATCCCCTCGGAGATGTCCGTCAAAATTGCCCGCATGGCGGTGCAGACGAATATCTTCCCTCTTTATGAAGTGGAAGGTGGCATCAAATACACCATCAACTACAAGCCTAAGGAGTACCTCGTGAGGGAGTATTTCAAGCTCCAGGGACGGTTCAGGTATCTTACGGATAGAGACCTGGATCAGATTCAGGAAATGGTGAACGAAGACTGGGAACTCCTGCTTCGCAAGGCCGGCGAACGGGTCTGATACGAACAAAACAGTTTCCTATAAAATCAACCATTGCCCACTATGCCTCGCAGTCAAATTATATTGACTTGCATGGTCGCCTCCCCTATACTTTCGCACCTGAATGATAATTTGATGATGAAAACATTTGCCAGAAGGGTGCCTTCCTGAAGTGAAAAAGATCATATTATATCTAACATGTTTCTCACTATTTTTTGCGGCTGCCCCCCTGCATGCAGAAACGAAGACATTCGTCCGTGAATACACGTACGAAGCCGGCGAAATAGACAGCAAGATATCATGCCGCGCCATCGCCCTTGAACAGGTAAAGAGGCTCCTTCTCGAGGAACTGGGCACATATGTGGAAAATGTCACAGTTGTGAGAGATTACCAGATTGCCAAAGATGAAATAACGACTCTGACGGCAGGAATTGTCCAGACAACTATTCTCGAAGAGAACTGGAACGGAAAAGAATATTGGCTTAAGGCAAAGATAACTGCCGATCCCGACGAGGTTGCGTCCTCGATAGAAAAATTGCGGAACAATCAGCAACTGGTTAAGGATCTTGCAGAGGCGAGGGACGAGGCGTCACATGCACTCAGAGAGATCGACGCTTTGCAGCAGCAACTCGCGGCGGTCGAATTGAGTCAAGAGAAGCGGGAAGAGTATAAGAGAGCAGTTAACACGCTCGTGGCGACGGATTGGTTTGAAAAGGGGCAGTACCAAACGTACTCAGGCAATTACCGGGAGGCTCTGAGGGCATATGACATGGTTGTCATACTAAGGCCTAATGATGCCAAGGTCTACAGCAATCGCGGGGCTGTGTATGTTCAACTCGGAAGATATGAAAGTGCGATGAGGGATATGAATAAGGCTGTCGCCTTGAACCCCCAAAATAGAACCACCCTTTATAACAGGAATCTTATTTACAAGAAGCTGCAAGAGACCAGGCCCGCTAGAATACCGGAGAAGGAAATTCTTCTCAAGAGGTATGATGAAAAGGCGCAGCCCAGGGATAGAGATAGGCAGAGCTTGCTTAATAAGCCGTCAGGCAGACAGTTAAAGGAACGTGATGAACAATTGCGAAAAGACAGACAACTTGTCCAAAGAAAGAGATTTGAAGATAAATCGAAGCAAAAGGAACAACGGGAAGACTTAAGGAAGAAAAGAGAAATGGAGGAAAAAAAGAGAAAGCAGAAGAAGCGCGAGCTGCCAAAACCCAAACCAGAAGACGAAAAAAAATAGAGACTTAATGATCAAAGGGGCGGCAGGTTTAAAAAATGAACGCGGGAAATGGCACTCATGAAAACTCACAAAGGAGCTGATGTATGCCTACTATGGAACTAACGAAAGAAGGAGCCGTTTATGTCCTGACCCTGACCAATGGCGCCAATGCCAATACCCTCAGCGAAGATGTGGTTGGCGAGTATCATGAAATATTGGATGAACTAGAAGCCTCCGCAGAGGACTCTGCCTTGATTTTGACGAGCAGTGATCCGAAATTCTGGTGCAATGGTATCAATCTGGAATGGCTCCTTAAGCAACCGCACGATTATTTTCCGAAATTCGTAGAGCTTCTTGATGAATTATTTCTAAGATTATCCCTGCTCCCCATGCCTACGGTGGGGTGTCTAACCGGACATGTCTATGCAGGCGGTGCCGTTCTCGCCACGACACTGGATTTTCGCCTGATGAGGGAAGACAGGGGCTTCTTTTGTTTTCCTGAAGTGGACATCAAGATTCTCTTCAGCCCGATCATGTATGAGATCCTTCGGTCGCTCCCAGACCACTACGCCCTTAATGAACTCGTGCTCACAGGAAGACGCGTAGGGGGTAAGGAGGCGCTGGCCATGAAGATTGTCTCGGCTGTGTACCCCGAGGAAACACTCTATGACAAGGCAATGGAGCTGGCAATATTGCTGGCTAAGAAAGATCGCAGGACATACGCCCATATCAAACGCGGATTAAGACAAGCTTTGGTGAAATATACTCTTTGAGCATTTCCTGAGAATTGAAGCACTCCGCAGCAAGCTGCGGGGAATCCGCTTGCTATCGAATTCAGGAAAAGATGATTGTGAAGCTTGCGCGTATGTTGCGGGATAAGTGCTGCGAAGTGATCTCTATTTTACAATATTAAAAAGACTGCCGTAATTCTTTGTGCCTCGCAATGACGATGCGAAGCCTTTTAAAAGATCATCATTCTTTTAGGCCGTATTTTTTAAGTTTGTAGCGCAGCATGCGTTCGCTGATACCGAGGATGTCAGCGGCCTTTGTCTGATGATCACCTGACTTCTCCATGGCCTCGAGAATCAATTTGCGTTCCATTTCTTCAATCGATCCCCGCAGCAAGCCCTCTCCTTTTTTCCCTGTGTCTTCCGGATAGATCCTGTCTTCGTCAAATGGAAGATCATCTACGGAGATGACCGAATTTCGGGATATCACGACAGCGCGTTCGATGATATTTTCCAGTTCCCTGACATTGCCCGGATAATCATATTTCAAAAGCAGGTCCCTGGCCTCGCTGGTTATGCCCGTTACGTTTTTGCCATTATCCGCAGCAAAGCGTTTCAGGAAGTGATCTATGAGCGGGGGCACATCTTCCTTTCTCTCTCTTAGAGGGGGCATCTCCATGACAACCACGTTCAATCTGTAGAAAAGGTCTTCCCTAAATGTCCCCTCTTTGACCTTGGATTCCAGATCGCGATTGGTGGCACTGATAATCCTCACATCAGAGTGGATGGTCTGATTGCCGCCTACACGCTGGAATTCGCGCTCCTGCAGGAAGCGAAGTAGTTTTACCTGGACGGAAGCCGTAATATCGCCAATCTCGTCCAAGAACAGTGTCCCGCCGTCGGCCTCCTCAAATCTGCCGATCCTTCTTGCCGTTGCACCGGTGAAGGCCCCCTTTTCATGGCCGAACAGCTCGCTTTCCAGGAGGCTTTCCGGGAGTGCACTACAGTTTACCACACTGATCAATTTTGCTGAACGGGGGCTGAGATTGTGGATCAACCTGGCCAGCAATTCCTTGCCCGTTCCGCTTTCTCCCTTGATAAGAACAGTGGCCCGGCTCACTGCGATTCTGCTTGCCATATTGATCAGGACATCCATTTTATGGCTCTGGTAAATGATCTTATCCATGGTGACGCCCTTCTCCGAGAGTTCCTGACGGAGAACCTCATTTTCCCGAATCAGGGTGCGCCGCTCTGATACTCGATCCACATGGATAAGGAGTTCATCGAATTCAACAGGTTTTGTAATATAGTCTATGGCGCCGGCCTTCATGGCGTCCACTGCCGTTTCTATCGTTCCGTATGCAGTAATGATAATCACGTCGATTTCCGGATTGATTTTCTTCACCTCTTTGAGAACCTGCATGCCATCCATGCCCGGCATCTTGTAATCCAGGAGGATCATGTCAAAATGACCCTTTAAAACGGACTGGATGGCGGTGTCTCCATTCTCAGCCTCCGCTACAGTATGTCCTTCTCTAACGAGAAAATCGCGGAGCATCTTTCGCTGGGACTGGCCATCCTCGACCACGAGTATGTTCAACTTCTTCATGCCTGAATTCCTTTAGACCATGCCATTCTTTTCTCCCACCCTTCCCGCAGGCAGTGAGATCTCGAAGGTCGTCCCCGAACCCGGCTGGCTCAAAACACGAATCTCTCCCCCATGGCCGCGGATAATCTCATGCGCCAGGGGAAGTCCGAGACCCAAACCCTTTTCCTTTGTTGTATATTCAGGATTGAAAATGCGCTCTATCTCTTCAGGGGTCATACCGCACCCATTATCGGAAATCTTTATAATGACCCGGTCCTTTCCGCTCGAATCAACAAGGATACGGAGGGTGCCCTCACCGGAAATGGATTCCATGGCATTCTTTACGAAGTTAAAAATAGCCTGCTGCAGTTTATCCACGTCCATAGGAATGATTGCATGGTTATCTTTATACCTAGTTTCCAAAGTGATCCCTTTTAATTTTGCCTCTTCCTGGATGAGATTGACAATCTTTTGAAGAACCTCAGCCACAGAATATTCATGCAGCTCTAAACGTCGGCTCTTCGAAAATGTCAGAAACTCTTCAATAATTCCATCCAAGCGTTTGATTTCATCACGAATAACGCCAGCCAGTATTTGGAACTCCTTAATCTTGTCCTCATCAGCCGGCATAAACTCCCGCTTCAGTCTCTGACTGGCCATACTTATGGCATTAAGGGGATTGCGAATCTCATGAGCAACACCTGCGGCGAGCTGCCCGAGGGCAGACAGCCTCTCAGCTTTCTCGAGCTGCCTTTCCATCTCCACAATTCCTGCCAGATGCCTGTTCTGATTGTGATAGAGTATCCACATCGCCAAGAGCGTAATCAAGATTACAGAGGACATAAAGAAGATCATATTACGCTTGTTCTCAGCAAGGATTTCATCCGTACCCTCTCGATCAAGACCAAGCCTCGCCACCGCTGCCACCTTACCGAACAGGTATATGGGTGCAGCCATCTCCAGAACTTTCTTGTCATGGGAAACAATCTTCCGGCTTTCAAATTTCCTTGTGCCGGCAAGGATCTCATCAATACGCATCTTACCTTGTTCATCTTTAGCAGGCGCCTGCCCAGAACTTCCCAGGATCATGTCGCGCTGATCCATGATCTTAATATAGACTAAACCCTGTCCCTGCCCCAATCTCTCCAGGGCCTTTTCTATGGATACCTTAATGCCCCAATATCTTTGCCCGTCGCGATCCAGAGCGATAATAACTGTCCCGCTCCCATCCGTTCGCCGTAATGCTACAAACCCGATCTTCTTGTCCTTGCCAAGCCTTGAGAAAAGATCAATGGTGATTGCGTCTCTTCCCAAGACCCTGTCCGCATCTCCGCCAATGAGGTCCGCGTGCAGAGCCCTGCTCTGGTAGACGACCTTTCCCCTTCTATCCAAAACGGCCACAAACCATAGACCCTTCTCTTCGGCAAATTTTCCCAGATATTCGTCGCTCAGGTGATGCGCCTTCCATTGATTATCAATTTCGCGTCCCATATCCACAAGGGCAGCTGTCAGTGACTTCTGCGGTAATAAGGCCTCATCAACAGGGGGAGCAAAGGTACCGCCGCTATCCCTCTGATATGCCTGAATCAGCGCATTGAGGTTTTCCTGGGCAAGCCTCTCGACGACTCCGATTATGGCCAGGCCCTGGCTCTCCATGAAACCCATAAGGCTCCTGTCGCTTCGCCGGATGTCCATGATCCCCATGATCAGGATTAGACAGATGAAGACTGTGCAGACAATCGTGACTGCGATGGGCTGCAAGAAACGACGGCCATAGTCGGGAGTGCGGTGCTGCCATATAACTTTATTCTGCGTCTTCATCTCCTAATGCCTATGCAAATCATTGTTTATATTCTTCTTTATCTCAAAATACCCCGATTGGTTTTCATTGAAGGGATGCGGTATTTCTATTGTCTTCTAGAGTGCATGCAATCATATTTCATCAGCATGAAAAGTCAACGAATTCTTTCCCCTGAAAAGAATTGCAAGATCGACTGAAAAAATCCGACAATTATGTCGATTCCAAAAACAATTGACGTTCATCTCTTAACTACTTGTTTTTTCACGCACTATAAATATTTTCCGTCATTCCGCATCGACATTTATTGCCCTTCTCTTTCCTCCGACGGACATGCCATTTACCTCAGGCATAATTACATTAGTTCTATAATATAGATAACTTACATATATTCACCGGATCGTGGCATAACATATGCACTCTGAAAGCATAACAAAAGTTAATTATCGGTTAATAAACGGGCATGATTGGCCGGTAGTAAACTCCAAAACTAAGAAGGTGAACACCTTCACTCCTCCTGACCTTGGGGAGACATCAAGTCTCCCCTTTTTTTTTGCCTCGTTCATGCGTCGGTTCCCGCAGCTTTCGCCACTTCTCGATTCTATCTTTGATGACCTTCTCATGTCCCCTTGCTGTAGGTCTGTAATAGACCTCTCCCAAGAGCTCATCCGGCAGATAGTCCTGGGGAACGTAGGCATCTTCAAATTCATGGGCATACTGATAGCCTTTGCCATAGCCAAGATCTTTCATTAAACGTGTCGGGGCATTCCTTATATGGAGCGGCACGGCGAGCGTGCCGGTATCACTTATCCTTGCTTTAACCATGCCATAAGCGACATAGAGTGAATTGCTCTTGGGAGCTGTCGCAAGGTAAACGGCGGCCTGGGCGAGGGCGAGCTCCCCTTCAGGGAGACCGATAAAATGAAATGCCTGCATGGCTGAAACCGTGATTTCCAGGGCTGCCGGATCGGCGTTGCCAACGTCCTCGGAAGCAAATCTCACCATGCGCCTGGCTATATAAAGAGGGTCCTCGCCGGCGGCAAGCATGCGCCCCAACCAGTAAAGGGCGGCGTCAGGGTCGCTGCCGCGAAGGCTCTTGTGAAACGCCGAGATGAGATTGTAGTGTTCCTCCCCTCCCTTGTCGTACTGCAACGCCTTCTTCTGGAGGGCTTCCTCTACCACGGCGCGGGTAATTTTTCTTGCACCTATCTGCTCATTCCGCAGGAGAGACGCTGCCGCCTCGAGGCTGTTTAAGGCCATGCGGGCGTCTCCGTCGGCGGACCAGATGATATGCTCAACGGCGTCCGGCTCTATCTCAAGAGCAAGGTCTCCGAAGCCTTTTTCTTTGTCATGCATGGCTCGGTTGATAATAACCGCCAGTTCGCTATTGGTATAAGGCTTCAGTAGCATGACGCGCGTCCTGGAGAGGAGCGGAGAGATTACTTCAAAAGAAGGATTCTCGGTTGTCGCACCGATGAGTGTAATAAGACCCTTTTCAACATGGGGTAAAAAAGCGTCCTGCTGTGCCTTATTGAATCTGTGGATTTCATCTACAAAGAGGATCGTCTTCTTGCGGTGGTAGCGCCATTGAGATTGCGCCTCATCAACAACAGCCCTGATCTCTTTAACGCCCGAAAGAACGGCGGAGAAGCTCACAAAATGGGATTTTGTTTCATGGGCAATGACGCGGGCCAGGGTGGTCTTTCCGGAGCCGGGCGGCCCCCAGAAGATCATCGAGAAAAGCCTGTCTTCTTCAATGGCGCGCCGAAGGAGGCTGCCTGGGCCCAAGAGGTGCGACTGCCCGACGAATTCGTCGAGAGCCCGGGGACGCATCTTATCTGCCAGGGGACTGAGATCGATGTCGGTATCTTTCTGATCAAAGAGATCCATAATAATCACTCATCTTTGATTTGAGCACTTTTTTTCGCCGCCTCGACGAGATCGATAAGCGTTGTGATTTTATCCTTAGGCATTCGACCGATAAAGGCATCCCATGACTCTCCGGTCATGGTCTCTCTCAGGTACTGTTCAATGGGGAAAAAGGGATACCAGCAATTGATGACACGAGGGCACGGCAGGTCCCCGCCTTCCTTCCGGCAGTATGAGAATTTGACTTCACCCCCAAGCCGTGAACACCTGATTTCTAATTGGTCATACTTATCCACGATATCAGCTCGCCGCATTAATGATGCCATTTGAAGCTCTCCGCAGTGAGCTGCGGAGAATCTTCGATTCTTAAGGAACAGTTTCGTTCGTCATTCGCTCGCTTACCGGCAGCAAGCTACGGGCACTGCGCTCGCTACCGAATTGAGGAATGTCTCATACCATGTCTAAAAACAAATAAGCCGTCAAGGGGAATCTTGTTTTTCCCCTGACGGCTTAAAGGTTTATGGAAGGTTGATTTATTTATGGCTTCGGCAGTCCCTCAATGGCCTTCAATGCCCTCCGGATCTCTTCATCCGGCAACTCATAGGCTTCAAGCTTTCCCGAGAAATAAGCGTCATAAGCGGCAAGATCAACAAGGCCGTGGCCGCTCCAATCGAAGAGGATGACCTTCTCCTTGCCTTCTTCCTTCGCCTTCATGGCCACATCCACCACAGCGGCGATGGCGTGATTCGTTTCCGGCGCTGGAATAAAACATTCGGTCCGGGCCCACTTCACGCCCGCGTCAAAGGTCTCCATCTGATTATATGCCCTCGCCTCAACCAATTTTTCATTGATGAGGTGGCTGACGATGGGGGCCATGCCGTGATAGCGCAATCCTCCCGCATGGATTGGCGCCGGCACAAAATCATGCCCTAACGTATGCATGGGAAGGAGAGGCGTCATTTTGGCAAGGTCACCGAAGTCATAGGCAAACGGTCCTTTGGTCATCGTCGGACAGGATGAGGGCTCCGCGGCGATGATCTGGATTTTCTTGCCATGAATCTTGTCTCTTGCGTACGGAAGGGCTATCCCGGCAAAATTGCTTCCGCCGCCTGCACAGCCTATCACGACATCGGGATATACTCCTATCTTCTCCATCTGCTTCTGCGCTTCCAGGCCTATGATGGTTTGGTGTAAGAGGACGTGATTCAACACGCTCCCGAGGGAATAGCGCGAGTCTTTATGGGTGACGGCATCTTCAACCGCCTCACTGATGGCAATTCCAAGGCTGCCCGGCGAGTCCGGGTGTTCCGCCAGCACCTGCCTTCCCGCGTTTGTCATGGAGCTCGGACTGGGGATGCATTCCGCTCCCCATGTATTCATCATCATGCGACGGTAAGGCTTCTGCTCGTAGCTGACCCTCACCATGTATACCCTGCATTCAAGATCGAATATCTTGCATGCCATGGCCAGCGCGCTTCCCCATTGGCCAGCCCCGGTTTCGGTGGCGAGCCGCTTAATTCCAAAAATCTTGTTGTAATAGGCTTGGGCAATGGCTGTATTCGGCTTATGGGAACCGGCAGGGCTGACGCCTTCATTCTTGTAGTATATCTTCACAGGGGCGCCGAGGAGTTTCTCAAAATTAAATGCCCGGTAAAGTGGCGTCGGTCGCCATAGGAGATATTTCTCCAGAACAGGTTCGGGAATGTCAATCCATCGTTGTTGGCTTACTTCCTGTTCTATGAGATTCATGGGAAAGACAGGGGATAGATCGTCAGGGCCAACAGGTTTCCCCGTCCCCGGATGAAGGGGAGGTTTCATGGGAGTCGGCATGTCAGCCTGGATGTTGTACCACTGCTTCGGTATCTCGTTGTCGTTTAATACCACCTTGACCTGTTCCATATCATGTTCTCCTTTGGTATTTATTGAGAGCTTTGCCAAATCATGCTCTTGTCATTATTTCGTATCAATGCCGGCGACACTCCCGGTCATACTTCGAGGTTCGAAAATAACCCTTTATGCCTCCGATACCATAAGTTGGGAAAGATTTTGTACAGCACCCTCGAGAAGGGCCCGATATACTCTCTCGTTCTTCTGTCGAACTGGCACGCCTGGATGATCTGCTCCTTGATATCATTCTTATGCCCCACTTCATTAAAAATCTTATAGGCACAGTGAAAGAGCGGGCTGTACATGTTTTTCTTTTCCAGATATTTATTTACGTTTCTTATGGTATTCGGCCCTTCCGGCGTACCATCGATCTTCTCCAGCACCTTGATATTCGTTTCAATGGGATTCCCCGTATATAATTCGTAATAGAATTTTCCGTACCGGTAGTTCTTGCTCGCGACGGATGACAGGGTTATATACATATCCCCGACACCCGCTTGGCTGTGAAACGCCTGGAAGCCGCCGCCCAGCAATTTTGCCAGCGACCGTATCTCCACGCCGGACCTGGCAAATATGGTGCCTGGGATCGAGTCGCCAAGCTCCAAAGAATGCAGGACTCCCATGATGTTAGCCACAATGTTTTTAAGAGCGCCGCACGCCTCTACCCCGACAATATCGAAATTATAGAATGAAGTGAATTCTCTGCGATTGAACCTGATGACCTCATCCCTTATTATCTTCGCGATATTTTTTTTCCCTGCCACGGTTACGCACACGGGATGCCCCAGCATAATATCCATATCAAAGAAGGGTCCGCCGATACACACCACCTCATACTTTTCCTTCAAGTTGAACAGATTGTTATTAATCAATTGCGATGGCGTGATCAGTTCCTTCGTGATCTCATCGGAAATAAGACCCTTGATAGGCGTAACCAGGCACGTATCTCCCGCTTTCTTTTCAAGCATCGGCTTCAGGTAATCCAGAAACTCCGGAAGCCTGTTCATCGTGATGGTAAGAAAAATAAAATCGTTATCGTCAACTACACGCTCCAGGTCATTCGTTGCATAGACCGTAGGAGATAACCTGGGTACATTATCCATGCCGCCGAGTCTGCGCGCAAGTTCTTTGGTAAGATGTTTGGGATTAAGGTGATCTCTATTGATTGCACGGCATATGTCAGTGTCATGATAATAGATGGTTACCCTTTTATTATCCCTGCCGAATTTATACGCGAGGGACGTACCGAGCCTCCCCGGCCCGATAATTCCTATCCTGCCCGTATCTAAATTCTTTATCCTCATGATGAACGCTCTTTGAGCCTTATGTTCTTCTATTGAGCGATTGAGCCGCTATGACCTCTCACCCTCTCCTTGAGGAATTGGGGAGCGAAGTATGGTGCCAGCCGATCCAGAACCGCAATTATAGGTAAAGAAACACCTCGATGTCAAACATTAATTCGTCATTTATAAAGTGCATTCAAGGGAAAAGGACATTATTCTCAGGAATGATCTTTTGAAATTTCATACATGCACAACCAACTGCTTTTTTTATTCTTATTGTTACAATATACAAGAAGTTAAATGCTCATACCATATTGATTTCCGTTATTATTTGCTTTTCAATTTTTCTTGAAATGAGTTAATATCTGACTACATCAGGTAAGTCATCTTCCTCGTGAGATTTAAAATATGAAAAAAGACGATATACAAAAAATACCTGTGGTTGACAGCCCTCATAATGATGCATTTGAGGCTATAGTTGAACTTTACTATCAGATACTCGGATACATCACCTCATCCGGTAAATGGTTTTGGGTATGGGAGTCTGGCAAAAAACAGCGCGGATATCAAGACATTGATGTTCTTGCTATAGGAAAAGACGATATGGTTATAGTGAGTGTTACATCATGCCTTGATGATAAATTTAGATTTAACAAAGAAAATAAACCAAGAGATGACATGCTGAAGAAACTAGAATCACATTTTGATCGTATTGAGAAATATTTAAGTGAAGTACCTGAATATCAATGGCTCACGAAGAAGAATGTCAAAAGGGTCGTTGCATATGCTAATCCTTTTGGAACTTGTTCTCAAAGAATTAATGATTTATTAAAAAAGCATAGCATAGAACTGGTATCAGCTGAAGAAATGCTCCACAAAATAGAGAAATATATTAAGAACAAAAATATAAAAATACAAAATCAAATGCTAAGAACAATACAAGTAGTAAAGCAAAAAAATGAAATCTAACATTTCACTACATGGGATCGCGCGAAACGGCCGCGCTCCCCACGAGTTCCGGCGTTATGCGAAAAGAGATAAGATGAACTCTGTTGGGTTTCATCACGCCGACATTGGTAGCGGGCCCGGCCTGGTCAATTTATTTGAATCAGCGTTGGAACCTTAACTAACAATATTAATTCAGGAGTTTATCATGGCACTATTGAAGGAAGGTGTTGTACCCATCGGGCGAACGATGTTCATCCCCAAGGAGGGGAGCTTGACTAAGGACAGTCTGGAGGTTGAATCGAACGGCCAGTATCAGATTGTGGAAAGGCCCGACCGTTTCGAGATCAAGAATGCTGAATGCTGCAGAAGCATCCTTATCAAGGTCAAGACAAAAGAATAGTTCCCGGCAAAGAGGCGTCGAACACGGGACTGTCCTGCTTCAAGGATAGACCGTGTAGGTGCGACGATCTATTGAAGCTCTCCGCAGCAAGCTGTGGAGAATCTTCGATTCTTAAGGAACAGTATCGTTTGTCATTCGCTCGCTTACCCCGCAGCAAGCTAGTGGGAATGCGCTCGCTACCGAATTCATGTTTCCGGCTGCCAGTGAACACGTCAGGATACAACCTTAAGTATCCTCGGTTTGTTCCTCGCAGAAGGCTCCGGAATGCTTTTCGGATGCCCGATGATTATGGGGGCCACTATTCGGCAGTCCTTGGGTATGCCTATTTCCCGCATGAGCTCCGCATTTCTTAGGTTTGTCGCCAAACCTATCCAGCAGGTTCCCAATCCACGCGCTGCGGCAGCAAGCATGAAGTAGCAGGCAAAAAGGGAACAGTCCACATCGAGCAACCGATAGTCATGGGGACCAATCACGTAAACCAGACAGGGAGCATTGTAGAACACGTTGAATTCATCGTTCCGTAGAATATCTTCGTACTTCTTCGCGGGAGAGTTGGGATTTTGGGCAATATCGGAAAGGAGATTCTTCTTGCTTTCATCAGATAGCCTTTTCATGGTCTCCTTCCGGTTGATAACGACAAACTGCCAGGGCTGGCCGTTGCCTGAACTCGGGGCGAGACATGATTCCTCGATGATGTCCTTGACTGTCTCCAGCGACACTTCTTTCTCCTGATAATCTCTAATGGATCTTCTATTCTTCAATAGTTCCTGGAATTCCATGATAGCCTCCTTTCGCGCATAGGGCTTACATCCTGTATCACTCGCCAGGGCTTGGCAATAATTTCTTTCTTATGACGTGAATGGCTGTCGCCTTGAAGGATGCAGTAAGATTCATGCCCTCGTGCATAGACAGGTCTTCGCGGGCATTATTTGTCACGTAGGTGACCAGGGGGAAGCCACAATCAAGCTCTACTTTATAGAAGGCGCCGGAAGGGATGATCTTTTTTACCACACTGGAGAATACATTTCGGGCGCTGGTAATTTCTTTCGAGGAACCCGTTGACACAGTCACATTCTCCGGGCGGATGCAGAGAATCACAGACTCACCGGGGCTTGCATCGCCCAAAGCTTCAATCTCTCTGCCTGCAACTGAAACTGAAAAAGTTCCTGCATTCCTCCTTGTAACCTTCCCCGTCAGAATCGTCTCCGTCCCGACAAAAGAAGCAACGAATTCATCCACGGGATGGTTCATCACTTCTGCGGGAGGCCCTATCTGCATAATTCTTCCCTCATTCATCACGGCGATCTGATCCGACAGCCTCAGGGCCTCCATCTGGTCGTGAGTCGCCATAATGCCTGTTGTTCTTGTCTCACGAAGAATCAGCTCCAAGTCTCCCATCAGGGATTCACGGGTCGGTGGGTCGAGGGACGAAAAAGGCTCGTCAAGGAAAATGATTTCAGGCCTTATGGCAAAGGCACGCGCAAGGCTCGTCCGCTGCGCTTCCCCGCCGGAGAGTTTCCGGGCGGAGCGCTTGGCAAGATGGCCGATGCCGAAACGTTCCAGATATTCCTCCACAATACGTTTCACTTCGTCATGATTCACGCTGCGAATCTTCAAACCTGCTGCCACATTTTCAAAGACCGTTGTATCAAAGAGAAGGGGTTCCTGAAATACCATGGCAAGATTTCTTCGATAATCGAATACGGTATGATTTGAACCTACCCTTTGCCCTTTGAAGATAATCTCGCCTTGAAACGACTTCAAGAGACACGATAAAGCTAAAAGCAACGAGGACTTGCCGGCGCCGTTCGGGCCGATAAGGCAAAGGACTTTGCCCTCTGGGACACCGAGATAGGAAATATCCAGAACCGATACCCCGCCCCTTTTGACCCGGAGATTTTTCGCCTCGAGTATAGATTTCTCAGCGTTCATCGCGGCCTTTCTCTCTGCTGGACATGTGTCAGGACGGCATTGATGAAGAAGGCGAGGAGGAGCAGGATAATGCTGAGGGCCATGGCGATATCGAAATTGCCTTTGCTTGTTTCCATTACCGTTGCCGTTGTCAGGACGCGGGTGTATCCCTTGATGTTTCCACCGACCATGATGGAAGCTCCCACTTCAGAGATAACGCCGCCGAACCCCGCCATGATGGCCGCCAGGAGCGGGAGGCGAGCCTCCTTGACGAGAATCCAAACCATCTGAAAGCGCGTTGCACCGAGAGCCAGAATCTGCAATCTGAGATTTGCGGGAAGCTGCTGTATGGCGGCGAGGCTGATGCCCATGACTATAGGTGTGGCGATGACGGTCTGTGCCATGATAATGGCTGTTGGCGTGTAGAGAATCTCCAGAAAACCGAGGGGCCCGTTTCGCCAGAGAAAAATAGTGACAAAGAGACCCACCACAACGGGTGGCAGCCCCATCCCCGTATTGATCAGGCTGACGACGATCCTGCGCCCCGGGAACTGCGTCAGCGCAACCAAGGTTCCCACGGATACCCCGATTAGCAGACTGATAAACGTCGCTATCCCGGACACCTTGAGGGAAAGCCAGGTGATGCCTATAACTTCAGGATCGAGAGTGAAGAGAAGAATAAAGGCCTGCTTTATTCCTTCGATAATTATGTCCATGAACTATCGCCCTATAGAGAAAACCCGTATCATGTCATTTCGACCACAGGGAGAAATATTTCTTTTCTTTCAATTCCAACCGGCGGGAAAACGCGTTATCATTTGCCCAGTGCTTCTTCCTTTTTTCCGGCATCGGGGAAGAACAAAGGCGAACCGTATTTCTCCACTCCGAATTTTCTAATAACGTCCTGAGCCTGCCTGGACACCATGAAGTCGGCAAACGCCTTAGCACCGCCGCTATTCACCTTGGGCCATTTAGCAGGATTGACTTCGATGACATGGTAGATATTGAGAAGCACGGCATCCCCTTCCATCAGGATGTCGAGCCCGAGGTTTTTCTTCAAAGCCAGATATGTCCCCCGATCGGCAAGGGTATATGTTTTTTTCTCGGCGGCGACGCTCAGCGTCTGTCCCATCCCCAGGCCTGTCTGCTGGTACCACTTCTGTCCTTCGGGGTTTATCCCGGCAGCCTTCCAGATGGACTTTTCTTTCGCATGCGTTCCCGAATTGTCTCCACGCGACATGAA
This sequence comes from Syntrophales bacterium, assembly GCA_049512055.1. GTDB lineage: Bacteria > Desulfobacterota > Syntrophia > Syntrophales > UBA2185 > Fen-1135. The sequence goes on from JBEKXK010000024.1 coordinate 38,355, forward strand.
GACCGCATTAGCAGAAGCAATCTTCCTGAAGGCGTCAATGGACGACCTTGATCCCTTGATCCTCGCCGGGTCTGTCTTCGGTCCTGTAATAATGAAATCATTATGCATGACGAGCCTTCTGTTGACGCCATAGGCCTCAGCTATGAACTTCTTCTCCGCTTCCGGCGAATGAACGAGGAGCACATCTGCTTCTCCCTTTTGGCCCATTGCCATGGCCTGGCCGGAACCCACGGCGATAGTTTTTACAAAATAGCCCGTTGTCTTTTCAAAGATAGGCAAGAGGACGTCCAGAAGACCTGAGTCCTGGGTACTGGTGGTTGTTGCAAGAATAATATTTTTGTGCTGGGGCTGCGCGGCAATAGCGGGTAGCACACAGAATACGACGGACATGACGGTTGTTATCAGTGCGATCGAGACGGTGCGATTAAGTCTTTTCATCACTTACCTCCTGATAAAGGGTATTATCTTTATACTAATTTTGCAGCTATTTCTTCCCTTGTGCTTTCACCCACTCTTTTGAATTCGGGAAAAACAAAGACGCTCCGAACTTGTCTTTGCCGAAATCGCGGATGATCTTCTGACCTTTCTCCGGAGAGGTGAGCCATGCGACAAAGGTCTGCACATCTTTCCCGTTGACCCTGGGAAATTTCTTAGCATTAACCGGTATGAGGGAAATATAATTCAGCAATGCCTCATCCTTTTCTACGAGAATGACGAGTTTGATTTGATTCCTTACGGAGAGATAGGTTGCCCTGTCTATCACTGTATAGGCCTGCTGCTGGTCCGTGTAGCGGAGCGTCGGGACATTTCCGTCCGCTCCCTTATCATAGAGTTTATACCAGGCGCCGGAAGGCTTGATCCCCGCTTTCGCCCAGAGTTCCATTTCCGCCACATGGGTACCCGATCTGTCTCCGCGGCTTATGAATGCAACGCCTGTCTCAGAAATTTTTCTGAGCGCCTCCGTTGCGGCCTTCATGCCCTTAATGCCTGCCGGGTCCTTTTCCGGACCGACAATAACAAAATCGTTATACATCAGGGGAATTCTCTCCGTTCCAAAACCATCCCTGATGAATTTCTCTTCGAGGGATTTTGCATGCACCATAACCAGGTCGACATTCCCTTTCTCCGCGATTTTCAGGGCCGCCCCTGTCCCCGCGCCCACATGCCGCACGCGAATTCCCGTCTCCTGCTCGAATTGATCTTCCAGGACATTTACAATGCCCGCATCAATAGGCCCGATCGTGCTGGCCATCAGGATGAATTTACCGTTCTGCGCCATGGACGATTCCGGGAAAACCATGGTCAGCAAGAATAAGAGGCTGTACAACCACTTTGTCATTCGAAATTTTTTCTTCATAGATATGTCTCTTTCCATCATGTCGTTGAATATAAAACTTTTCCCGAGTCCTTAAAGTTGTACCCGCCCAGTTTTTCCACGCGTTTCCGAAAATCCCTCGACTTGAGAACTTCAACAAGTGCCTCGACCCCTTTGGTGAAAAAGGTTGATTGATCAAGGATCATATCGAAGTTCTCGCAGGTAATGGGAACAAAAGAGAGACCCAGGAGTTTAGCTACCGCTGCCGTGGCCATGCCTGCGTCCGCTTCCTTTGACAGAACAGCAAGACCCACTTCTAAATGCGTAAAGACCTCCGTATCGTAGCCGGAGATATCACGGGTCGAAATACCCAAATTGTCCATATGGTAATCAAGAAGAACCCGTGTTCCGGACCCCTTCTGCCGATTCACAATCCTCACCCCTTTTTTTGCGAGATCGGCGAATCCGCCAATATGCAAAGGGTTGCCATGAGCCGCGATCAACCCCACTTCCCTGTGGAAGAGATTGACTACTACAGCTTTTATATTAGACAGGTAGGTAGACAGATAAGGAATGTTGTATTGGCCGCTTTTTGCGTCAAGCAAGTGTGACCAGGCGATATCGGTCAATCCCATATTTAGGGCCTTGAGTCCTTCCGTACTGCCTGTATTTGCAGAAAAGATATAAAAATCAGGATGACGCTTTCTTATATAAGTTCGCAGCATGTCGAGGATGGTATCGTTACTTCCCGATGCCAGGAGACCCCCCTCTATCCGCCTGCTCTTTTGTCTCGCTTCTCTGAGCCCTTGCTTCGCATTCGTTTCAATCCATTCATCGATTAATGTCTTAGGGAAAATCCATTTCCCCGTGATCCTTGTTGCAGGAATCCTTCCGGACTTGGTCAGTCCGTATACCTGCTTTTCATGAATGCCGAGGTAACGGGCCACCTCCTTAGTGTTCATTACTTCCTCTGACACAGCTCCCCCTTGATGAAAAAATTTAATATTATATAAGATCACTACTGTCCCAACGTTAGTTGAATAGATTCAGTTGGTTGTCGGAGACAGGGGTTAAATTTGCGTAATCGTTCTTTGAAAACACTTGTAATATGGACATTTTTTCGAAAAGTGTCACACT
>JBEKXK010000025.1:0-39536 GCA_049512055.1 Syntrophales bacterium
TATCATTACGCAGACTGGGCATACAAAAGATATGGGATGCAGTGGGCCATGGAAGACGGCGTTTTTTCACAAAAGGGAGAGGAATTGAAAACAGCATTTGAATCAGGGGGGATTCCTTGTCAGATGGTATTTTAAAAATGAACGGAGGTAACTATGAGACTAAAAAACAAGGTTGCTCTTGTTACGGGTGCTGCAAAAGGTATTGGAAAGGCTGTGGCAGAGGGGTTTGCAAAAGAAGGTGCCGATCTTTACCTTGTCGGGCATCAAGACAGAGAAGGTCTTAACGAAGTAATGAAGAACTGTAAAAGTTTAGGGGCAAAGGTAGATGGTGGACTTTTTGATGTGGGAACTTACGAGGAGGTAAAAGCATTTGTAAAAAATGTAGGAAACATCTTTGGTAACGTTGATGTATTGGTTAATAATGCAGGTATCATAAAACCTACCCCCTTTTTGGAAATAAGTCCCCAACAATGGGATAGAGTGATAAAAACGCATTTATATGGTACCTTTTATTGCACTACTGAAATAGTAAAACGTTTTATGAAAGACAAGAAGCATGGAAAGATCATAAATGTCTGTGCCCCAGCAGCAGTCAGGGGGTCTGAAGGTGTTTCAGACTATGCCTCAGCAAAAGGGGGGATCTATGCTTTCACCAAAAATGTTGCCAGAGAGCTATTGATTCATAACATTCAGGTAAACGCAATCCTGCCTATAGCAAAAACCCGCATGACCGATGCCCTTGCTGACTTTTACGGAAAGGAAGGGGAAAGGCTATTAAATCTGGCTGATCCTAAAGAGCTCGTTCCTTCTTTTATATTTTTTGCCTCAAATGACTCTGATTATGTGACTGGTCAGATTCTGACGGTTGATGGTGGTATAATGTGTTAGGGAGCGGGTCTTACATGCTAGCAGCATTAAAAAAATCCATTTCAGAAGCGCATGAAGAGGCAACGGAACAAGGGAAGTATAACGCATGAAAGTGATGGCAGTTAACGGAAGTCCGAGAAAGAAATGGAATACGGCGACACTGCTCGAAAGGGTACTCGAAGGTGCGGCATCCAAGGGCGCGGAAACAGAACTTGTGCATCTCTATGATCTCGATTTCAAGGGGTGTGTGAGCTGTTTCGCCTGCAAAACGATAGACGGCCCGAGCTATGGCAGGTGTGTCGTGAAAGACGACCTGACCCCTCTCCTGAAGGCGGTTATGGATGTCCAGGCCCTTATCCTCGGGTCCCCCATCTATTACGGAACCGTTACAGGGGAAATGCGGTCCTTTATGGAGCGCTTGTTTTTCCCCTTTTCTGCCTATATCGACCCGCCAGGATCGCTCTTCCCGAGAAAGATTTCGACCGGCTTCATCTACACATTGGGCGCGACCGAGGAAATGGCTAAAGAGATGGGATTCGGTCACCACATCAGTTGGAATGAGATGATCTTGGAAAGAATATTCGGTGCTGCGGAATCATTGTGCAGTTATGACACCTACCAGTTTGAGGACTATTCAAAGGTGTTCGCTCCCCGATTCGACCCTGAGAAGAAAGCCGAGAGGCGGCGGGAAGTGTTTCCCCTCGACTGTGCAAAGGCCTTTGAAATGGGAGCGCGCTTTGCCCAATAAGAGGAAATTCGGGGGATGACCGATTGCGTTGCGGACGGCCCAAATTACCCCAAATGAAAAAAGGGGACTTGGAGTCGATTTCCAAGCTCCCAAAACAATGACGCTTGGTATTGTATGTTAAGGCAATATTGGCCACAAAAAGTAAGGTATGATGTCGATGTTTGTTGTCGGATGTAAATTGTGTTTATTACGGATTGAAGTCTTGTATTTTTGTAGCGGTTGACAATTTGCATAGTACAGGAAGGCAGCTGGATTCCACAGGAACAGAAAATAAGCTGTCACGCATTTGCACATTTTATCCCATATTCAATAAGTTGCTCCGAAAATCTGACCTCCACTTTTGTATTTGCTATCGATAGTCATGGCAAAACGTAATTTGACAGTATCCGTCATCTTAGAAATCTTAGAATACTGAAAATCACCAATCATGGGTTAATCCCGCTACTGCTCCGGCGGGTTCAAGAGGAAGAGGATTGCTGGACGAATGTTTTAAAAAATAAAGGGGCTGCAAATCGCAGCCCCTTTATGGCAGGTGTCCACCTTATGGAAAGAATTAACAAAGAAAAGAATTAAATTTATCCTCCAACTTAACCCTTCAGTAATCCTCGTTTGCGCCAATCGGCGATGGTTTTCTCCAGCCACGCTTGAGTGGCATCGCCATGCACCAGGTCGGGCAAATCACGCGCTGCATTCTCCGGCTCGATGAGAATCAGCCAGCCTTTGCCGTGAGGATCCGAGTTCAACAAACCCGGCTTGCTCATGACCTCCGGGTTGATTTCGATCACCTTCCCTGCGATGGGCGCTCTGAGTGGCCCGACGTACTTGCCCGCTTCCATCGTTCCGAACGGTTTGCCCTTGGCAATGGGCCGGCCCGGCGGCTTGAGCCGGACGGCACTCACCGTGCCGGCTGATCGCTGGGCCAGGTCATCAAGCCCAACGCTTGCCCGTGTGCCCTCCATGCGCACCCACAGGTGATCATCGGGCTGGTAATAGAGTTCATCCGGCAAATTGATTCCTTCGACTTGAGCCATACTGACCTCCTTAATTGTAACCCCTGGGAAGGTTCAAAAACCTTCGCAAAGGATGATCTCATCTGTCCAGGGCCTCGGCCAGCAATTCTACGATATCTTTCACCGTGACATCGGGAGCGGCCTGCTCTGCTCCGCGCATCAACGTCCGCACACACTGCGGGCAGGCGGTTACGATAGCCTGTGCGCCGGTCGCAGCCAGCTTGCCTACCGTTCGCACCGCCACGCGCCCAGACAACGCCGGGTCAACCATTTCCAGGTCGCCGCCGCCGCCGCAACACAGCCCACACTCGCGCTGCTCGTGTGCCTCGACGAGCTGCAGACCCGGGATCGCCGCCAGCACTGCGCGCGGCGCATCATACACCCCGCCATTGCGCGCCAGGTCACACGGATCGTGGTACGTGACGATTTGGTTTACATCCTTCATCGGCAACCGTTGAGCAGCAGTCAACTCGGCCAGCAACTCCGTCGAGTGGAGCAGCCGCACGCCAGGCAAATGGCGAGCGTATTCTTCAAGCCACATCATCCGGCAGGCCGGGCAGTTAAAGACGATGATTGTTGCGCCAATCGCACGGACACGCTCCAGGTTGCGCTCAATTACCGCTTGCGCCTGGTCATGCATCCCGGCGGCAATAAGCGGAAAGCCGCAGCAGACTTCGCCTTCGCCAAGGATCGTGAAATCGACCCCGGCGGCATCGAGCACATGGACGAACGACTCTGCGATGCGCTGGACGCGCGGCGAAAATGACGACGAACAGCCGACAAAGTAAACCACCTCGGCTTGATCCCGTTGGTAGAGATCGTCGGGGGCATCATCCATGTACTCGACCCAGCCCGCCCGTTCGTCGTTCGGGTAGCCATAGACGTTGCCGGTCTTGGCGACGTTATCGCGCGCCGCCGCCAACCCCTGGGGTGACAACTCTCGCGCGACTGTTTGTTTGCGCGCCTCCAGCCAGAACTGGCGCAGATCAATGCGCGTTGAGCAGACTTGGGTGCAGTGTCCGCACAGCGTGCATTGATAGAGCCGCGCCATCTGATTTGCGGTCGGCGGCGTTCCCTCCAGCAGCAGCCGAGTGAGTTGAATGCGGCCACGCGGCGAGCATGATTCCCAGCCGACGCCCGCGTAGGTAGGGCAGACCGTCCGGCAATATCCGCAGTAAGCGCAGATGACCGCTTCGGCCATCAGTCCTTCGAAAAAGACTTGATTGCTCATGGCCGCTCCCTTCCCAGCGCGACATGCGCCGCGCCAAGTACTGTAGCTCCTATGCCAAACGTGATCGGCCACAATGGGAACGACGCTTGGTATAACTTGCCTGGATTCATAATGCCCGACGGATCAAGCCGCGCCTTGCGCCGCTTGAGCTCGTCCAGTCGAGTCCTGCTGAACAACCGGGGCAGGTAGGCCGAGTTCCACAGCCCGATACCGTAGGGCCACCCACCATAGCGCGCGGCTATATCGTGCAACCGTTTGGTAAATCCAAGCGCCGCAAGGTATTTTACTGTACGTCGCTCGTCGGTCGGGTAGAGAGACATGACCAGGGCCATGTCCGGTGCGACGGCCAGGCCATAGGTACCGATCAGCAAACGGCTGCGTTCAGCCAGGGCCTCGACAGATTTGAGGTAGTGGTGCAGCGCGTCTATCGGCAACCACGATTCGGCAGCCAAAAGCGTTGGCCCGGCCCGCTTGGCGCGCAGGTGATACAGGCGCTGATTCCATTCCTCCAGCGCCAGGTCGGAAGACAGCTCGCACCCCGCCACACGGGTCATCCTGTCTTTGCCCTGATTGACCTCAGACGGCTCGCCCTGGAAACTTACCAGGAGCAAGCCTTTCTCGCTGACAGGAAAATGTGACTGCGGCAAGTCGAGCGGAATGTGGAACCCGGCGCGCGCCAGCAGGCGCAGGTAGCCGCTGTCGGCGTAAAAAATGGTGAAGGGGCGAGGCTCTGTGCGGGCAAGCGAGACGACGTTCCGGCCGAGTGCGTTCAGGTCGTCGAAGGCGAACAGGTGATGAGACTCGGCAGCAGGACGCGGGCGGAAGGTCAGTTCAACCTGGGTGATCACGCCCAATGTTCCTTCGGCGGCGACGAACCAGTCGAGCGGCGGATCGCTTTCGCGTGTGACGGTGACCAGCTCGCCATTCGGCATCGCCACTTGCAAGCTGACCAGTTGCTCGCCCACTCCGCCGTACTTGAGACTGCCCATGCCGTGCCCCTGCATACTCACCCAACCGCCGACAGTCGCCGAGACCGCGCTTGACGGATACGACTTGACGGCAAAGCCCCTCTGTTGCAAGGCGTCATCCAGATCAAACCAGGTGGTGGCCGGCAGCACTCTAACGGTCTGCCGCGCGGCGTCTAGCTCGATTCCATCGCGCAGATCATTCACATCAAGCACCCAGCCCCCATGCACTGGCACGGTGTTATAGTAGCTGGTGCTGGCGGCGGCGCGGGGCGTGACAGGAATGCGCCCACGCGCGGCCTTGCGCATCACCTCGGCCACGTGCTCGGCGGTGCCGGGCCGGATGACGGCATCGGGCAGCGTCTGGAAAAACGGCTTGACCATGATGGCCGGGACAGGGGCCAGGTCACGCGAATACAGCTTGCGCTCGATGGCGTCCTCGGTCACGCGGTCAGCCGGAATGGTAGGGAATGTTACCGACACGTTTTCTCTCAATATGGATGGGGAGTTAGATTGGAGACTTCACCATCCCACCATCTACATTGATCGCCTGCCCGGTGATGAACTTGGCTTTCTCCGAGGCCAGGAAGGCCACCATGCAGGCGATATCTTCCGGATCGCCGTGATGTCCCAGGGGGATGTTCTGCTTGGCGAACCAGTCAATGGCTTCCGGCCCTGACATCCCAATGAGCTTGCCCAGTTGTTCACCCAGTTGTCCGGGGCCCTCCCACAGCGGTGTGTGGATGGGCCCGGGGCAGACAGCGTTTACCAAGATGTTGTCCTTGGCCAGATAGTTGGCCAGATCCTTGGTGAACATGATCACGGCCGCTTTGATGGAGTCATAGTCCACCAGGCCGCCCGGTTGCTTCCCGAAAATCGAGGAGATATTGATGATCCGTCCCCAGCCCTGCTTCCGCATATACGGGACGACCTCCTTGGAGCACTGGATGAGGCCGAAGAACATCAGGTCCATGTTGTAACGGAACTCTTCATCGGGAAGCTGCATCAAGTCGCTCAACCGGCCTGTACCGGCATTGTTCACCAAGACATCAATGCGCCCGAACTTTTCGATTGTCTTGGCCACCATGATCTTGATGTCTTCCGGCTTAGAGACATCTACCTGGACGGCGAGGACCTGCATCCCCTTGGCTTTGATCTCCCCGGCCGCCTTCTCTAAGGCTTCCTTACCGCGAGCGCAGATGGCCACGTCGCACCCTTCTCCGGCCAGTACCAGGGCGCAAGCCTTACCGATGCCCCGGCTGGCCCCGGTGACCAGCGCTACCCTTCCTTTTAATCCCATGTCCATTGTTTATCCCTCCTTGTATAAACTACTTGAGGAGTTGCCAACAGCTCCTGAACCGAAAACACCGGGCATCATTTTCCCTGCCCGGACTTCTTCCGCATGGTACGAGCTGCGCACTAACGGCTCGGCCATGACCGTTTGAAAACCCAGGGCTTGACCTACCTCACGATACCACGCGAACACGACCGGGTGGACGTGATCGGCCACCTCGATTTGCCGGCTCGTCGGCTGAAGATACTGACCGATGGTCAGAATGTCGCAACCGGCGCGGCGCAGATCGCGCATTGTCTCGATCACTTCACCACAAGTCTCGCCCAGGCCGACCATCAACCCTGATTTGGTCGTCAGTCTTCGCTGTTTGGCCCAGGCCAGCACGGCCAGCGAGCGGCGATACCCTGCCTTGGCTCGCACCTTGTTAGACAGCCGCGAGACGGTCTCGACATTGTGATTGAATACGTCAGGCCGGGCGGCGGCCACAGTGTCCAGAGCCGGGAGTGACCCGCCAAAATCGGGAACCAATACCTCGACCGTCGCGCCGGGCAAGCGGTTACGAATGGCCTGGATGGTAAAGACGAACTGGCTGGCGCCGCCATCGGGCAGGTCGTCGCGCGTGACCGAGGTGAGGACGACGTGATGCAGGCCCATTCTCGCAGCCGCCTCGGCGACACGGAAAGGTTCCTGTGAATCGAGCGGAAGCGGGCGGCCGGATTTCACGTTGCAAAAGCGACAATGGCGAGTACACACATTGCCGAGCAGCATGAACGTGGCCGTACCCCGAACCCAACATTCACCGATGTTCGGACAGGCGGCTTCCTGGCAAACAGTATGTAAACTCAAATCAGCGACCAATTGCTCAATGCTTGCCGTCCCTTCCTGGGGCGCAGGAGCAACCAGCCATGTCCCGGGCATCAGCCGCGGCGCGACCTGGCGCATGAACACACGGCTAAAGGCAGCAGCGAAGCTGTGTTCGACCGCCTCCATCGCCACTGGCTGCCCCAGGACTGTCCTCATGGATGTGACGCCCCGGCTGCTCAAGCCGCACGGGATGATCAACTGAAAGTGCGCCATGTCGGGATCAACATTGAGCGCCAGTCCGTGAGTCGTCACCCGCTCCTGCACCGCCACGCCCACCGCCGCGATCTTGTCTCGTCCGATCCATACGCCCGGGTGCCGCTCGACACGCCTGGCGTCGATGCCCCATTCGTTCAGGACCTCCAGCGCGACCTGCTCCAATCGCCACAGATAATCATGCAGGTCATCGTTCGGCAATTTCATGATCGGATAAACAACCAGTTGGCCCGGCCCGTGATACGTCACGCGTCCACCGCGCTCGGTCGGGACGACTTCAATGCCGAGTTGCCGGAGATAGTCGGAGGATACACGCAAGTCTTCGCTTCCGCCTGCGCAACCCAGCGTGATGACCGGCGGGTGCTCGACGAGAAGCAGCGCATCGCCCATGTCGCCCAGACGGCGGGCGTCTCCCATGAGCTGCATGAGACGCAATGCATGGCGGTAGGGGACTCGCCCCATACGAACGAGATGAATTGATTCGCTGGAAGGTTGTTCTTTCAGCATATGCTAGAACTTGGGTACGTACAACGCCTGGCCAAGGATCGCTCGCCCGGCCTCCACCATACTCTCGCTCAGCGTCGGGTGAATCCTGATAGCCCACGCAAAATCCTCGGCCAGGGCTTCGAGTTGGATCCCCAGTGTCACTTCGGCGATCAACTCGGTCGCCCGGTGGCCGACGACGTGAACGCCTAAGACCTTGCCCAGCTTTCGGTCGGCGACGAACTTGATGCCGCCTTCGACCTCGCCTAGGCCCATCGCCCGTGGGCTTGACCCATAGGCGATGTTGGCGACCTCAACGTCGTAGCCCTTGTCAGTCGCCTCGTCTTCGGTCAGGCCGACGGTAGCGACTTCGGGGATCGAGAATGCATAGCGCGGCACCGCGCGCTGATCCAAGCGGCGATTGCGTCCCATCGCGTTTTCCGCGGCCACCAGACCCCCGGCCGTCGCCAGCGAGGAATACATCCGCCCGCCGGTCAGATCGCCCAGGGCATAGACGCCCGGTACGCTTGTCTGCATGCGGGCGTCCACAATGACGGCGCCGGCGTCCAGTTTGACACCTGCCTCTTCCAGTCCCAGCCCGTTTGTCGCCGGGACGCGACCGGCCCATAGCAATTTGTCCACCGCAACTGGAGTCTCACCCTTCAAACCGGAAAGAGTGACATCCAATCCACCGCCGGTGCGCGTCGCGGACTTGACGCTGACGTCGCTCATCACCTGGATGCCATGGTTCTGTAAGATTCCCTGGAGCCGCTGGCCGATTTCGTAATCTTCCAGGGGCAAGGGGTATGGCCCGTCCACGGCGAGCGTCACCTGGCTGCCCAGCGCGGCATACAATGTGGCAAACTCGATGTCAGACGCACCCCCGCCCCAGATGAGCAGCCGGCCCGGCACCGGGTCGAGCTTGACGGCCTCGTCTGGTTGAAGGACATCCTCCACGCCGGGCGGTAACGGCGCCCACCGTGCTCCGGTCGCCAGGATGATGGCGCGGGTTGCCTGCAAGCGCTGTCCATCCACCTCGACCGTCTTGGCATCCACGAGCCGGGCCTGGCCCTGTACGATCTCGATGCCAAAGGTCGGCAGCAGGCCCGTTATCCCTTCGCGCAACTCTTGAACGATGCGATCCTTGCGAGCAATCATCCCGGGCACATTGAGCGAGGCGGATCCCACCTGGATGCCCATGTCGCCGGCCTGGCCGATGCGCCGGTACAACTCGACGCTTGCCAGCAGGCTTGTCAAGGGAATGCAGTTGTTATTGACGCAGTTGCCGCCCAGGTGTGCGCGCTCAATCACGGTCACCTGCGCGCCAAGATGCGCGCCGCGAGTCGCGGCGGCAGTCCCACCCGGTCCCCCTCCGATAACGATGATATCCGGCATAAAAACCTCCGACAAAAATTCTGCAAAGTCTCACTGCTGCGTGAGAAGCATGATCACGTTTGTTAAATCGCTGGTTGTCAGGCCTGGCGATTGAATGGCGATGCTGCGATACATATCTTCGATGCATGCCCGGACGGCGCTCGCTTCCAAAGCCGTCCCGCGCAACGCTTGTTCGAGCACGCCCGGCGCGAACTTGGGCAGCATCGTGAAATCGCCGGAGAGCGTTACATCGTCAATCCGCCCGTCGCGCATCCGGGCGGTCACACGGACGAGGCCGCCCGGTGTTTTCGAAGCCACTTCCCGCACGCGCACATCCTGGTGAATCTTGACTCCGGCTTGCCGCAGGCCCCCCTTTTGGTACAGCCACTCGTCCGTCACAAATTGCTCGTCAAGTTCCTCTGCACGCGCAAGCTCACTGGCGGTCAACTCGCCCCGTGCGATGGGGCGTCCAAGCGCTGCATGCGCCTCTCCCAGATAAATCTTGATAACGGCGTCACGGGCGGGCGTATAACTGAGTTGACGCGTCATCGTTGTCATGTACTCGTTGAGTGACCGGAAAATCTTGTCGCGCATCTTTTCCGACGAGACCTTGAGCACTTGCGACATCGCCTCGAAGTTGAAATCGAACATCAGCGATCCGACGACGACTTCGGCCATGCCCATCTGCGCCGCGCCCGTGCCGCCGATTTTCTTGTCCTCCACGTGCACGTCATTGATGGGACGATAGTGTGCGGGGATGCCAAGCGCATGATACGTTTCGACGAGCGGCTTGACATACAGCGCAAAGCGATCGTTAATGTCGCGCGGCAGCGCGTCGCGGTGAAAAACCCACTGCATAAACAATTGGTTCTTATCGAGATACACCGCGCCGCCGCCAACTTCACGTCGAACCATCGGCAATTCGTGCGCGCGGCAGTACTCTACATCTACTTCTTTTTCGAGTTCTTGATGAAAGCCGATGCAGACGTATGGCTCGCTCGGCGCGACGAGAATGATCGTGTCGGGCGTGTTCACGTCAAGAGCGTAGGCAACGGCGTGGTAAATCGTTTGCGAACGAATCGGCGAAACAAGCCCCAGGTCGAGCAAGCGAATAGCGTCCATGGTTCGAGCTTTCCGGTTACACATCTACCGGGCAATCCTCAAACAAGCAGCCGGTACGGATTCTCTATCATCTCCTTGAGCGACCGCATGAACTCGGCGCCCGTTGCGCCGTCAATAAGGCGATGATCTATTGTCAGGCTGAGCGCCATCATTTTCCGCCGTGCGATCTGGTCGTCGTGGACGACCACCCGCTCGACGATACGGCCCACGCCCAGAATCGCGGCCTCCGGCGAATTAATGATGGGCGTAAAGCCGTCAATGCCATAGGCGCCCAGGTTGGTGATGGTGAAGGTGCTGCCCATCACTTCGTCCACCGTCAGCGTGTCTTCCCGCGCTCCCTGTGCCAGTCGCCTAATTTCCCGGGCGATTTCCTGTACAGTCAGCTTATCGGCGTCGCGCACAACGGGGACAATCAGCCCATCTTGCAGCGCCACGGCGACGCCGATGTGAATGGACTCGATCTGATGAACCTCGTCGCCGATGAGCGTCGCGTTCAGCATAGGATGAAGTTTGAGCGTCTTGGCGACGGCCTTGACCGCCAAATCAGTGTATGTCACATCAAAATCGGCCTTGACCTGATCGCGCAATCTGACCAGGTCGGTGACATCCACTTCCATCATCATGGTCAGTTGAGCCATGTTGTGCAGGCTTTCGACCATGTGTTCGGCGATGGCCTGGCGCATTCCGGCGAACGGGGTGATGCGGGTTGCAGGCGCGGCTGCTGACGGGGCCTTGGTCTCTGCTTCAAAGTCCAGCACATCCTGTTCGGTGATCCGTCCGCCGATGCCGGTGCCGAGGATCTCGGCCAGTTTCAGCCCGCGCTGCTCGGCGAGCTTACGGGCCGTGGGGGTCGCCAGCACCTCGGCGGCTTGAGCGATTTCCTCGATAAAACGCGTTACGTCTGCCTCGGTCACCATGCCATCGGGCCCGGCGCCCTTCACTTGCGCCAGGTCAATGTCCTTCTCCTTTGCCAGTCGGCGGGCAGCCGGGGAAGCTAACACAAAGCCGGGCTTGGCCGGGAGTGGAGCGGCCGGCGCGGGAACCGCAGTCGTCACAGCCGCAGCGGCCGCCGCCGGAGCGACATCCTCGACTGCCGGGACCGGCTCGCCTTCCGCAGTGATGAAAGCGAGGACTGAGTTTATGGGCCGCGTTTCTTTCTCCCTGACAATGATGCGCAAAACGCCCGACTCGGGCGCTTTTAGTTTGTAAGTGATTTTTTTGCTCATCACGACGGCGATCTCTTCGTCCTTGTTCACCCAGTCGCCGTCACGCTTGTTCCACTTGGCGACAATTCCTTCGGTCATCGCCATGCCTAACTTGGGCATGATTATCTTGATCGCCACAGATCAATCCCTCTCTTTCGAGTTAGCAAGCCGTTGAAAAACTCCGCAGCGGGTGGCTTCTTCCATGCAACGGGCAATGTCCACGACGCGGGGGCCATTCTTCGTCAGTCGGACGGTGATTGTCCGCGTACCGTACACCTCTATAGAGCGCTCGCCATCGAGTGCGATGGTGCGGGGATCGGAACCCAGTGTTACCGTGCCTCCAACAGGCACCAGGCGATGTTCCCGAATAGGGACTCGCGTAACCAAACCCGGCCCTATCGGGGCGAGCACCTTTGTGCCGCCGGGGCCGAGCGCCAGGTACATCCCATACCCATCACGGGCGCTCAACGCCTGAAAGCAACTGCCGACCGACGACAGGCCGATGCTGCCCGGCTCGGCGCGCGCCAGAACAATTTCCTGGATGTGGCTGTGGTCCCAGATGGCCCGCGCGGCAATCCACAGATCACTACTGGAAATCACGTCCACCAACGCGATGTCCACCAGTTCGCCGTCAATATACACTTCCAGCCGCTTGGCCTGATACGTCACTTCCTCCGCATCCACCGCGCCCAACGCGACCAAGCCGGCGGCCATCCCCGCGACGGTGCCTTCGACCATCACGGGAAAAACGTTGTTGGTGCCGGTAGAGATCGTGACGATGGGGACGCAACCGCTGCCTTTTCCCACGACACGGTTAGTGCCATCGCCTCCCAAGACCACGATGCTGCCGACGTTCATCTCGCACAGCCGCCTTGCCGCCGTAGTCGAATCCTCATCGGTTGATGTCATCGGCATATCCAGAATGCCGGCTCGCAGCGAGGACGGTCTTAACCCGTCCAACGCCCTTTCTCCGATGCCATAGTAATCGGGCATGATGCTCACCCGATCAACGCCGATGGCATCCAGGGCCAGTAGCACCCGCTGCAGGATGTTGACCTTTTCGTTGTTATTGAACACCGACGCGTGGGCGACCAGACGGCGGATGTCCTTACCGGAGGCCGGGTTGGCAATGATCCCTACATGCGACATGGAGTGTCTTTCTTCAAAGTTCTTTTTACAATGCTCCGCTCCGTAGATTACATCCGGAGCTTTCGAATGTCTCCATGCAAGTCTTATGAAAGCATGAGTTATTTGGGCGGTATGGCCCTTAAAAGCACTCAGCTATCAGTATGAGCGCATTATGTGTCTTTGGCCGAAAACTGATAGCTGAGCGACAACCATAGTTATGCGACAGCCGCCTTGACTGCGGCAACGATCTTGGCCGGGCTGGGGATGTAGGCATCCTCCAGCGGAGGGCTGAATGGCACCGGCGTGTGCGGTGCAGTGACCGTTCGCGGCGCCGAGTCCAGGTAGGCAAATGCCTGCTGAGCGGCCAGCGTGACAATGTCATTGGCGACACTGCAGCGCGGATTGCCCTCGTCCACGACCACCAGACGGTGAGTCTTTTTGACCGATTCGAGAATGGTGCTTTCGTCCAGCGGTGAGAGACTTTGCGGGTCAACAACTTCGACGTCAATCCCGTTTTTGGCAAGATCTTCTGCCGCTTGCACGGCAAACAGCCTCATGCGGCCGATGGCGACCACGGTCACGTCTTTTCCGTGGCGGGCGATCTCGGCCTTGCCGAGCGGGACGACATATTCGCCCTCAGGCGCCGGTCCCGACGAGTCGAGCAGTACAAGATGCTCCATGAAAATCACCGGGTCATCGTCGCGGATGGCCGCCATGAGAAGGCCCTTGGCGTTGTATGGCGTGGAAGGCGCGACGACCTTGAGGCCCGGCATGTGTGTAAAGATCGAATAAAGCACAGCCGAATGCTGGGCGGCTGCGCGAAAGCCGGCGCCGTACAGCGTGCGGATCACCATCGGCACCTTGGCCTTGCCGCCGAACATGTAGCGCATCTTGCCGCCTTGGTTGAAAATCTGATCCAAGCACACGCCTAAAAAGTCTACAAACATCAACTCGGCGATGGGGCGCAGACCGGTGGAAGCAGCGCCGACGGCCGCGCCGATGAACGACGATTCGCTGATAGGTGTGTCGAGCACGCGCGACCGGCCAAACTCTTGGACGAGGCCCTTGGTGACGCCCAGGTCACCGCCCCACGCTTCCTCGCCCTTTGCCTCCAGGTGAGTAGCCGCGCCGCCTGCCACGTCCTCGCCCATCAAAATCACAGTGGGGTCCCGGCGCATTTCCAGCCGGATAGCCTCATTGATTGCTTCACGGTAAGAAATAATTCGGGTAGTCATGACAACACCTCCTAATAGCTTACATAAACGTCGGTCAGGACCTCTTCCAGGGCTGGATAAGGCGATTGCTCGGCTAATTGGATGGCCTCGTTAAGGACCTCCTTGGCGCGGGCGTCAATTTTGGCCAGTTCGGCTTCCGACAGCAGTTTGCGCTCGGTCACGCGCTTGGTGAACTTGTCAATCGGGTCGCGCGCCTTTTGCCCGGCTTTTTCTTCTTCCGTGTAGTAGCTCAGGTTATCGCCCTCGAAGTGACCATAGTAGCGGAAAGCTTTGCATTCGATGAGCGTTGGCCCCTCGCCTCGCCTCGCCCGCGCAATCGCTTCACCGGCGGCTTCATAGACGGCGAACAGGTCGGTGCCGTCCACACCGAAGCCCGGCATGTTGTAAGCCGTCGCCCGGTCGGCAATGTCCGAGGCGGAGCAATGGTAACACGATGGCGTCGTCTGGGCATAGCCGTTGTTTTCGCAGAGAAAGATAACCGGCAGCTTCCAGATGGACGCCAGGTTCATGGACTCGTGCATCGTGCCCTGCTCGGCGGCGCCGTCGCCAAAGAAGCAGACGGTCACCTGATCCGTTTTTTTGACCTTGGCCGTCAGGCCCGCGCCGCAGGCCAATGGACCGCCTGCACCGACGATCCCGTTCGCGCCCAACATGCCTTTGTCTACATCGGCGATGTGCATCGAGCCGCCCTTACCTTTACATGAGCCGTTCTTTTTTCCGTACAGCTCACACATCATCTCCTTGATGTCTACGCCCTTGGCGATGCAGTGGCCGTGGCCGCGATGCGTCGAAGTAATATAATCGCGGTCGCTCAGGAGGGCGCACACTCCTACGGCGATGGCCTCTTGGCCGGCGTACAGGTGCACGAACCCCGGCACCTTGCCCTGAGCAAACAACTCGGCTGCCCGGTTTTCGAACTCGCGGATGAACCGCATACGTTCATAGATCCAGAGCAGCTTGTCCTTGGTGATTTCAGCCATAGTTTGCCTCCTTTCTTTCTATAAATGTTCATCTTATCCGCTTATCCCACCCGGACCGGGGTGATATAAGTAATCAAGTCCATGCTATTTATCCTCCAAACAGCTCATCGCCGCTCTTGCCCCCCAGCCCGGGGTGTCCATCGAAGCGAACGGCCCCAACAGCCGCCTTGCCGCCGACCGCTTTGACGATCCGGGCCGTTCCTACGTTGCCGAACCCACCGCACAACTCGATCGCCTGCACGCCTTCGGCCACCAATGCCTGGGCTACCTTCTCCGCCTCGGCATAATCACGGGCCGCGACTGCCGTCAATGCCACTGCAGGCGTCATTACTGTAGAGCGATGCTTCGCCGGGTCAACGTCCGGCGCCAAGAAAATGAATGCTGCTTTTAATGCCATCTCAATACCTCCTTGTCGATTTGTTGCCGCAAATGACACAAATTTCATCGATATCTGCCCATATAAAGGCCGTATTGCTCCTTCACCAGTTCCGCTAGGCTGAGTTCTGTTTGTGGGAGATTATAAAATTTCTGTTTATTGTTGATGTCGTCTTTTGATCTCCCTCCCGATTATTGATTTATGTTCATCAAAGAATAAGAGGGCATTTTACTGCAATTGTAACGACAGTTTGATAATCAAGAAGTAAGTGAGTGTTAGGAGGACTAACGTACAACTGGAATAGATGAGATAAACAGAGTAAGAACAAGCAATTCTCGATTACTTATATTAGAAAATGATAATTTGTCAAGGGCAAAGTGGGTGACAACACCACTCCACAAAATATTTGAGGAAAGGGGGGATAAGGTTTATAATAGCCTGGTACTTCCAAAAAAATTGTCATTACTGGACAGCATGAAAGTTGAATTAAATTTATTTGCTTCCCTCGCACGGTATGCACCGGATAAAACGGGAAGCCATAGTCATCGTACGCTGGACGTGACCGAAGGGACGACGATCATGGAACTCCTAAATCGCCTGGAACTCCCCATTGATAAAATCAAGATGATTTTTTTGAACGGCCTGCATGCCACAGGCGATGAAGTCTTAAGAGAGGGGGACAGGGTGGGTGTCTTTCCGCCGGTAGCCGGGGGTTAGAGTGTTTTGACCTGCAAGAAAATATCTCCCCTTCCCCAATCCATTTCCAAGAATTGTTTGAACTCAAATTTACGGCCATCTGCGAGGATCTCCCCACAGCCTCTTTGGAAATCATCTGCCCGAGCTTTGAGGACATCCTTAAACTTGTCACTTTCGACCCAGATGCCATGTTTTAAGAAGATCGGCCCCAGTTCCTGAAGCGGCATGTTGAAAAGTTTCACTGAAACCTTGCCGGACTGCATGGAAGCAGATGTTGTCTCCCCCTTGCAGGAGATCTGGTCGCGCATGGCCGCATAGTAGCCCCCCTTACGCAATACAGCCCCGGCCAGGCCCGGCATGGCGGCGGAAAGGGAAAGCGTGGCGCCATCCTCGACTACAGCTTTCTCCACATCGTCGACCGCGTCGCCATCCAGAAATATCGTTTGGATCCTCTTTTCAAGATATTCAGTCGACAGGCCGAATTGTTCACAGAGAAATGATTTAACGCTGCATCCGATATTTCCCTTGATCCAAAATCCGTTTTGCAAAAGCTGAGAAAAGGCCGGGATGAGGCCGGCCACGACTGTCAGTGAAATATGTCTTGGAGAGGAATCTTCGAAGAGATTCCTCCCACTGGATTTGTCGCTATAGGCCATCTATCACACTTCCTCCTGCGGATAAACGAACGGGGTGGCCCGTTTCAGGCCACCCCGTCGAATACACGATTTGAGAGACTTTTACCTACCAGTTGTACACCCTATCCAGATCTTCATCTGTCACCTGGAACGTCACATTGTGGGGCGGAAGGGGTTCCTTCTTGAAGTACTCGGGCAGCCGGTCATGTTTTGCCGTGAAACCTGCACGGGCATTGAAGTCCCGCTCCATCTTCAGCACATTCTTGCCGAGAGCTACCACGTCATCGGCGGTCAGGCTGAGGCCATAAAATGCATTGAGCAAATCGATGAGCGCCTGGAACGTATCCGGCTGATCCAGGACCGCGAAGGCAATGAAAAGGCACATGCCTGTGGAGTCAACGGCCGCAGTGGCGATCTGTAGATTTCTGGAGAGGTCGATCTGCCCTTCCGGCTTCAGTGGATCCACATACCCTCCCACTTTGAGGATATTCGTGGCGACCGCATATCCGGCCGTGTGATCGGCGCCCATGGTGCTCGTGGCATAGGTGACCCCGATACCTTGAATCGCGCGCGGATCGTATGCAGGCATAGCCTGCCCCTTGACCACGGGAACCCTCTCTATGCCGAAGACCTTGCCGGTCACGGCGGCGCCGTTCCCGAGTATGCGTCCCAGGTCTGTACCTTTTCCCACTTCCTTAACGAGCCTGATGGCCGCCTCGGCATCGCCAAACTTCGCCAAGCCCGCCTCCATGGCGACTGCTATGGTCGCCCCCATCTCGATGGTATCAAGACCAAAATCGTCATCCAGGCGGTCAAGCATGGCAATCGAATCCAGGTCGTCTATGCCGCAGTTCGCGCCATGAGCCCAGACCGTCTCATATTCCGGCTGTTTGGTCAGGTAATGGCCGTCCTTGTCCATGTATACCCCCGAGCATTGGATCACGCACCCCCGGTGGCAGCCGTGGGTGGGAATGCCGCCGCGGGCCTTCTCCGTTTCGGCCTGCGTTTCGCCGCTGATCTTGGAAGTACCCAGAAAACGGCCCCACTGGAAGTTATGGGTCGGATATGCGCCCGCTTCATTGATTACGTTGGCCAGTATGTTGGTTCCAAACGCAGGGAGTCCCTCGCCGGTGACCGGATGTTTCCTGAGACCGTCAACAAATGCCTTATTGGCCGTTCTGAGCTTCTCCGGGTCTTTGGCAGTACGGTTCGACAAACCCGTGTCGTCGAGGACTATGACCTTCACACCTTTGGAGCCCATCACCGCCCCGGAACCGCCTCTGCCGGCATGGCGGGTTGGCCTCTGTTCCATATCGGTAAAGGCCACTGAAGCGGCGGACATCTTCATCTCGCCTGCCGGTCCGATGGAGATGCACGCGATCTTGTCGCCGTACTCCTTCTTCATCTTTTCAACCAGGTCATAATTGCCCAGCATAGAGAGGCTGCTGTCGGGGGTTATTTTCACCCCGTCCTTGTTGATGAAGATCTTATAGAGACTGCCTTCTTTGGGTTTACCTTCCAGGATGATCGCGGCATAGCCCAATCGCGCCAGCACCTGTGAGGGCTGCCCCCCTGAGTTGGATTCTTTGATCCCGCCTGTCAACGGGCTCTTGCAGCCCACTGAAATGCGCCCCGACTGCGAGGCACTTGTTCCACTCAGCAGGCCCGGCGCGATAACAAGTTTGTTATCCTCACTCAGTGGATGACAAAGCGGTGGCACTTCCTTGGAAATAACAGAGGAGGTCATAGCCCTGCCCCCCAACCCGGCATACTCCCCCAATGGAACGACACTTACTTTTGGACCGCCTTCGGCCCCCATGTTGATTCTGAGAATCCTGTCCATAAAAGTCCTCCTTCCCCGGTGAGATCTCGCGAAGACTCAAGGACACACCCGTCCCGAATCCTGGCAAGAGTTATAGGTAAACAAAAGAGTAAATTCACTCCCTCATTCAAATGACTAAAAGCATGAAAAAGTGATATACGAGACGCATGAATGTTTATATTCTACTTATGCAGCGAAGCTTGTCAATATGTCAAAAAACACATAACCGCGAGGAATTCACGCGGAATCTGCGACCTCTGCATCTGCTGTAACCGCGGGGAAAATTGTTGACAAGAATACTTCTTATGTTATAATGATTCTAAAGTAGAAGGAATGCCGAATGACATCCAAGAAGAAATATCCGATAAAACTTACGCCCCAGAGGCTCGCCATCCTCGAATATCTCGAGGGCAATAAATCACACCCTTCCGCAAGCGACATATATAAGGCGGTATCGGAAAGATACCCGATGATGTCCTTTGCAACTGTGTACAACACCCTCGATACCCTGAAAGAAAAAGAGCGGCTTCTCGAACTGTCCATTGATCCCCGGAAAAAGCGCTTCGATCCGAATACAAAACCGCACCATCATTTAATATGCCTGGAATGCAGAGCGATTACCGATGTTCACCGGAATTTTGCGCTTGATTTAACGGACAGCGAAAGGTGTGACTACGAAATAACGGGAAACCATGTCGATTTTTACGGAGTTTGTCCGAAGTGTAAACGGGGGAGGAAGTCCAAAATATAATTTTCAGGAGGTGGAATCATGTCGAAGACAGAACAGTATCTGAAAGAAGCATTTGCGGGTGAGTCTCAGGCGAATCGCAGGTATCTGGCCTTTGCCGCTAAGGCTGACCAGGAAGGCTATCCCCAGGTTGCGCGTCTCTTCCGGGCCGCCGCGGAGGCTGAGACGATCCATGCCCACAGTCATCTCCGGGCGCTCAATGGCATAAGGAGCACAAAGGAAAATCTGCTGGAGGCCGTTGCCGGCGAGAACCATGAATTTACGAAGATGTATCCAGAGATGATCGAAGCGGCTAAGGCGGAAGGACATAAGGTGGGGCTCAGATCATTCAGCTACGCCAATGAGGTGGAAAAGATTCATGCCCAGCTCTATCAGAGTATTCTTGACAGCCTGGGGACATCTCAGGACTCCTATCCGTATTATATCTGTCCCGTTTGCGGAATGACGGCTGAGAAGGAAGCGCCGGCCATATGTCCCGTCTGCGGAACCAAGGGATCAATGTTCCGGCGGGTTGATTGAGTGTGAACGCGCCGTATCATCGCGACGCAGTTTCCAAGGGAGAGGGAACATGAAAACGGAATATATGCCCATATTCCTTGAGAAAAAGAATGGAAGTGTGAACGGTGCCTGGATGCACTTCGATGCGCTCATCAACGCGAGGATTCTGCCTCTCGCCTACACCTCTGATCTCGGCGTTCTCAGGCTCATGGTGGGTGATCTTGATAAGGCCGCGGGCGTGCTCAGGAAAGAGGGGTTGATCGTCAGGCAGACGGCCGATGCCGTAGAAGTAGTACCGGATAGGTCATGCGGCCTCCTGGACATTCTC
Organism: Syntrophales bacterium; assembly: GCA_049512055.1. Classification (GTDB taxonomy): domain Bacteria; phylum Desulfobacterota; class Syntrophia; order Syntrophales; family UBA2185; genus Fen-1135. The sequence goes on from JBEKXK010000025.1 coordinate 19,823, forward strand.
AGGACGCTCACGGAGCATGGCATCGACGCCGAATTGACAGGCATAATACCAGGGATATATCAGGGCTGATGATATCCTTTCCTGCCGGTACGGCAGGCACAGATGCAAATTACGCAATACGGCTCCGGTAAAAATCTGCCTGATAAATCTCATCCAAAGGCCGCCGGGGCCATTCTTTTTCCGTCAAATAGTGGATATATTTAAGCGTGACAAATCCGTCGAACCAGCGGTGGAAAGCGGCAAGCAATGCATCTTTGGTCTTATATTGCCGCTGGAAACGTCCCCAGATGTCAGTAAATCCACGATTCTCGAGAAATTCTACGGTCTTGCGATTCGTAAGTTCGGCGAGTATTCGTGGAACCCCCTCATCAGTGTGGGTAGATACGGCCGTAAGGAGTTCTCGCAGAGAGACAAACACCCGGAAATCATATGCCAGGAGAGGCTCTCTGCCATTGAGGGCTGCTTCAGCCATGCGCTTGCCGGTACCGAATGCCACGCGCCGGGAAATGCGCGCGGAGGGGAAGACCATGGTCTTCTGTATTTCACAGATAGTGCCCGTTTTTGCGAGCTCCATGCAGAAGTAGAAGTCCTCTCCCGCCTGCCTGCGGGCCGCAAAACCGTTGGCGCGGACGTAACCAGAAGCAGTAAAGCAGAGGCAGGAGCCGACAGTGTGAAAGGCGTAAGGCGAACCGGCCCAGCGGAGACCCGCGACATAATAATTCAGAAATGCCTCGTACTCGTCAATGGCAGCCTGACTCTCAGGAGAGTCCGCCTGCTGGTGTTTAAAAGAAATGATCCCTCCCGTGCATCCGCTCTTCTGAAGCTCATGCCCCGCAGTCTCCAAGTAGTCGGGGGATACGATAGTATCTGCATCAAGACTGAAGAAAATAAAATCATCAAGGGCATTCGGTTTCTTCATCTCCAATAAAAAGGCAAGCACGCTGTCGCATCCGATTTTCCGGGCAAGCCCGACACCCCCCCGGGGAGGAAGTTCATGACCCGGGGAAGACGCATCGATCCAGGCGAGTCGAAGCGCTCCCTTCACACTCTTATCTTCCAGCCACTTCAGAGTCTGCGCATTATTATCTATCTGTTCCCTGAGTTCAATCTGATTTACCGCGTCGCCCGATTCCGGTGGGCGATTATTCACGACCACAAGAACAAGGGTATCGTCGAGAATATCCGGCGGCATGCTGTTCGACAGTGATTCGACAGTCAAGGGCAGGTGCGCCCTTTCCGCCAGTGCCGGAATCACTACCGCCCGCCGATAGTTCCGGTTGCGGTCAAACTGTCCCCCAATCGGCCGGATTGCCGCCCTCTTGTTAAGATATTTCATCCGGAATTGCAGCCCAATTTGTTGTTGATATTTTGTTTTGTATCAAGATCATCGGTGATGGACCCCATCATAAATAAATCTGTCTTCCAAGAGGCTCTCGACTACTTATCACGCCGTTCCTCACAGAGGCAATACAGTATTCGCAGGAAAATTTTTCTTGACATTAGAACGGCGGTTCTAATACAATCCGCTTATGGAAGAAGAGAAAAGAACGATCAGGACTGTAGAAAAGCACATTGCCGCCTTTTTCCGGGAGAACAGGCGGATGCCGACGTATTCCGAGATGCTCCATATCCTTGGTGTGAGGTCTAAGAGTGTTGTCCATTTCTGGGTAAACAAGCTCCTCGCCAAGGGATTGCTGGAAAAGGATGCGCGGGGATATTTAAGGCCAACGCGCCGCTCGCTTGCACTGCCTATGGTCGGAGAAGTCACAGCCGGCTTCCCCTCCCCCGCCGAAGAAGAACTCCGTGATGTCATCTCCTTCGATGAGTACCTTATTACACGGCCGGGATCTTCCTTTCTCCTCACGGTCAGTGGCGACTCCATGACAGGAGCGGGCATCATGCAGGGCGACCTCGTCATTGTGGAAAAGGGGCGGGAACCGCGAAACGGCGATATTGTCATAGCTGAAGTGGATGGTGAATGGACGATAAAATATTTCCGGAAGGAAGGAAGGAACATCGTCCTTGAAGCAGCCAATCCGAAATATAAGACCATCAGACCGAAATCACAACTGCGCATAGGAGGCGTCGTTACGGCAGTGATAAGGAAATACCATAGATAAAGATATTGACCTTCTCCACCTTCAGGATACCTAAGATGATATTCGCGAAATTTTTATTAGTAGTTATTTTGGGTTTCATCGTCGGCTGCGGTGTCTTTTACTTCCGCCAGGAGAACATGATTTTTTATCCTGAAGCCCTTCCGCCCGATTTCCAATATAGTTTCCCCACCCGCTTTGAAGAAGTGACTCTCAGTGTTGACGGCGCTGCCATCAACGCCTTGCATTTCAAGACCGACAACCCGAAAGGGGTCATTATCTATTTTCACGGGAACGCGGGAAATCTCCGTGGCTGGGGTGAAGTTGCCCTTGATTTCACGCGGCTGAGATACGATGTGCTCATACCGGATTACAGGGGATACGGAAAAAGTACGGGAAAGATAGGCAACGAGGCAATGCTGCACCGCGATGCGGCAGTTGCTTACAATTATCTCCAAGAGCGCTATCGCGAAAATCAGATAATCATCTATGGAAGATCAATCGGAACGGGAATTGCGACCTATCTGGCAAGAGAGACGCGGCCGCGCATGCTCATTTTGGAGTCGCCGATCTTCAACATGCGGGACCTCGCCCGGTATCACTATCCTCTCATGCCGTCAGCGCTCGTCGCTTTGATCCTCAAATATCCTATGCGCACGGACTTGTGGATTGCTGATGTCCCCTGCCCTGTTTATCTATTTCACGGTACGGAGGATGATGTTGTCCCCTACAATGCGAGTGAACGTCTCCTCAAACTTATCAAAACGGAAAGCCGGTTAATCTCAATTCCCGGCGGCGGGCATAATAATCTGGGCGACTCCCCGCTCTATCATGAAGAGCTGGAACGCATCCTGAAGTAGAAAGATCTATCCCGGGGCACTGCGTCAATCAATGGCTATATCTTTCACAAAGTTCCTATGAAAAAGGGAAAAATATGCCAACCTGGATTATAATACTTCTTTTTGCAATGGGGATTCTCATTGTCTGCAAATTTCTCTTCGCCTTTTCCCTTGTCTCCGTCTTCCCGATTACACAAGGAGCCATGTTCCACCCCTCTGCCCGCGTGAGGGTCAGGACATTCCTCGATCATGTGCCGATGAAGGCGGGTGATCTTCTCGTTGATATCGGGTGCGGGGACGGGAGGGTTCTCAGGGAGGCGAAGCGGCGCTATGGTGTCCGGGCGTTGGGGTTCGAGGTAAACCCTTTGGCATACATCCTGGCCCGCCTACGCACTATCGGGATGCAAGGGATTGAGGTGAGGTTGCGGAATTTTTGGAATGTGAATGTCGGGGATGCAGATGTAGTGTTCTGTTATCTTTTCCCTGACGTCATGGGCAGGCTCGCTCACAAACTCGAGAGGGAGCTTCGTCCCGGGACCCGCGTTGTTTCCTGCAATTTCCCGCTTCCGGGATGGAGACATTCAGAATTATTTTATCCCGAATCCTCCCTTCATGCTGATCCCATCTATCTCTATCGGTTTCCTGCTGTCAGTCTACGTCCAGGCGATAGTTGTACGTGTAATCCCGAGCGACCTCGAGCTCGTAATGCCTAATGTTGTAAAACAGGGCAAAGTCGAAATTATTGATGGCATAGTAGGACTTGCTCAAACTTAGGTAAGCCTCGGCGAAATTAGGATCGGCAGCGATGGCCTTTCTAAATTGGTCAATTGCGTCTCTATGCATGCCTTGCGAGGCGAGGGTTAGACCACTCGTGTAATAGGCGATGGCCTCATCGGTGCTTTGATGATTAATGCCGACATAGTGAGATGGTAACGACGCGCAGCCCGTTGCTACTAACAGAAAAATCAACATTACCCATGAAAGAATTCTCTTCATGACCACATCTCCTTTCATTCATTGCGGCGCTTTTCTTAATTTATCCAAATTTTGTGTGGAAGTTATGCCTAAGTCTTGAAAGTATTGCAATATTAGCGTCAATTATAGGGCAAATAGGATTTTATGTCAAAGAAAATGATCCCTTGTATCTATATCGGCACATCGGGCTGGAATTATGAGCACTGGAGAGATGTTTTTTATCCCGCGACATACACCAAATCGGCATGGCTTCGATTCTACGCCCAGAACTTTACAACTGTCGAAGTCAATGCCACATTCTACCGTCTTCCCAAACCGGAGACCTTTGAGAACTGGAGACGGACTACGCCTGAAGGGTTCCTGTGGGCAGTCAAAGCTAACCGGTACATCACACACATCAGGCGGTTACGGGATGCGGGGGAAGCTTTAGAGAGATTTTTCAGCGCTGCCGGAAGACTTGAGGAGAAGCTCGGGCCTGTCCTTTTTCAGCTCCCACCCGGCCTCGCCTTTCACGAAGACACACTCGAAGAATTCTGTGATAATCTCGAGAAATACGATCACCCGTGCGCTCTTGAGATGCGCCATCAGAGCTGGCTCGCTGACAGGGTTATGAAAAAGATTGAAGACCGCGGCCTCGCCTTCTGCATATCCGATACAGCGAGTCGCTATCCTTACGGCGAATTTGTAACGGCTGATTTCATCTACATCCGCCTCCATGGATCAAGAAAACTGTACGCATCTGATTACACGGAAGACGAACTCCAGATGTGGGCGGAAAAAATAAGGCAGTGGAAAAAAGATACCTATGTCTATTTCGACAACGACTTCGGCGGGTATGCACCGAAAAATGCGGCAAGATTGAAACAAATACTGGGCTCAGATTGATTTATGCCCTTCCCTTAATCGATCCATTTCTTTCCATTCTCCCTTATCAAAATCCAGGAGTTCTGCGGGCCGGAACAGCCCCTTGTAGCGCATCGCGCTGATCTCATTTATGCAATATCCCAGGTAGTAATACTTAAGGCCTCTCTCGCGGGCCCACTCGATCTCCTTCATGATGGAAAAGGTTCCGGGAGAGAAGGAACTGAACCGCGGTTCGAAAGAGAAGTAGATTGTGGAAAGGGATATCTCTCCCAGATCAAGGAATCCGTTCCCTGCGAGCCTGCCGTCTATAAACAATGCAGAGACGAGAAGCCGTGTCGGCGACACAAAAAACTCGTTGAAGTATCCGTCCAAATCACACGGAGGTTTATGATACCGGATACGCAGGAACCTGTTGTAAAGCGAAAGACTTTTCTTGATATACTTGACGGCAAACTCTGCGGGCTCGAACATCTTGAATTCAGTCTCTGTATTCTTCTTAAGGACGCGACGCTGGCTTTTTGAAGGTTTGAACATCTCCACAGGCACGCGGATGGGAAGACAGCGCCGGCAATTGCTGCAGCTGTTGCGATAGAAATACGAAGAGACATGACGCCAGCCCCGCGCAAGAAATTCGTCGGTCTGCCGGGGAGAAAGATTTACATTCCACAAAAAGGCCTCTTCCACAGGGGCCGTTATCTCCGGGAAATAAGTGCACGGCCTGTGTGTGGCACTGCTCAGATCTTTAAGGAAGTCGCGTTTCCTTTTCATCGCTTTTAACTTTACTTGCGAGCACTGCGGCTGTCACTCTTGCAGGCTCCTGCGGAGCCCGCCCTCGACAATCTCTGTCGACGGCATCAACCTTTATGACTTTATGACGATAATTCCTAATCTCCGTCTCCACTATGGCATTCCGGAGAAGATTAAATTAGTGTCTCCACTTTTAACTTCGGCTCGAGGATTTCATTGGCCTTCTGAAGGTTTTCAAACGAAGAATATACGGCAATAACCGCCGTATCCGCTGCCCCCGCGAAATATCGTGATGCGGCTTCCAGCATGAGTTCCGGCGTGATATCAAGGATCATGTGCCTGAACTTCAGGCGGTCCGCATCTGTGAGACCCGTGAAGTCGCGAATCATTGCGATATACCCCTTACTCGAAGGATCCATGGGTTTGTCGAGAGAACCTATTGTTCCGATAACAGTCTTCTCCAGTTCCTCCTCGGAAATCTTGTTCTGCGAGATGAACTCCTCTGCCTCGCGGTAAACATTCAGGGTGTTGATTATGTTGGGGTCCCTGTAGGAGAGCAAGGCGAAGGTGCCGCTCATCGGATCATATTGCGACATGCCACCATAGGCCCCCCCCTGAACCCTGATATGCTTGTACAGATACCCGCTCGACAATTCTCTGGCCAAAACAAACATGGGAGCGGAAAGGGGATCGGCGTATGCAGGCGCAGCAAGGACTTTCGCCACATACGAGACCTGAGCGGGAATGGCTATGCCCGCATGAACCGTAGAGGGAGATGGGACACTCGGGGTTTCTATACCGCCGCCACCGGATAAGCGCCCGACGAAATCGGCCGCACTTTCTCTCAGAAGTGAGAGGCCTTCTGCGTCAGCCGTTAAATTAATGCGCAACCTGTCTTTTCTGAGAACCATATGTTGCAGAAAAGTCAGCCTGTCGAGAAGTTCCTTTTTTCTTTCGTTGAATTCATCGGCGATGAGGTTGACAAACTTAAGCTGAGTTCTGCCGTGCCACTGTTCGTCCCTGTATGCCGCTATGGATAAAGCCTGGCCTGCAGACCTCCGTGCAAAAGCATGGCCCGAAGGAATAACAGAAGCATGAAGGTCATTTTTCCTTTCTGCAATCAGCTCACGCATCCGGGTTTCATTCGACATATCCCCTCTAATGAGGATATCGGAGATTATGCCTACTGCGTCTGCGATATTTCTGTGGAGGGCCTTGACCCGAAAAATCAGCTTCTGCCAGTTATTTCTGCCGTCCATGGTCATGCCCGCAGACAGATGGTAACCGATTCCCCCCGTCTTCAACACAATGCGTTTTGCCATCTCTTCGTAGTCGAGGCCTGCTGCCCCCATATTGACAATCAGCTTTGCCAGGAGGGGTAGATAGGGCTGAAGGTCTTCCGATACGTCGGATACTTCAAAGGCCAGGTCGAGGTAGGCGATGCCATTGGCAAAGATGTCATGCATCATGATCGGGACATTTTCAATTACCGCCTTTGTCGTGGGAATCGTTTCTATCGAACGCGATATGTCGCCGATGCTGAGTCTTGGCAGCGCCGACGCAGCCGCAGGCGCATCCGGCTCAGCCTGGAAATTTTTCAAGGCTTGGGCGTCCGTCCTGATCTTTTCCAGATCGTCGTCGGAGAGTGATGCCTTGAGTAACGCCATCTTTTTTTTGAAGGCCTCCTCCTGTTCCACCTGATAGGTCTTGCTTGGCTCCATGACGGAGAGCAGTCGGTGAGGATTGTCAAGAAACCATTTCCGCACGATCTCCTGAAAAAGCTCCGGGTTCGCTTCCCATTTCCTGCGGATGCTTTCGATGGCCCGCGGGAAATTCATGCCCTCCAAGGGATCACCATCATACAGCCAGGTGTGGTAGGCCCTTCCCATGAGTATGATCCCGTACGGATACGTGCTGCGGACAATCTCCTTGCCGTTGAATTCCACTTGGTGAAGAGTCCCTTCGATGAGGGCACGGTCAAAGCCGGATTTTGCAATATCCTTTAGCGTATCGATGATCAATGTTTCGATGCGCTGCGTTTTATCAGGATCCGTACCCCGCAGCCCTACGACAAATGCTATCTGCTTGAGATCGGGCTCTACTCCTGTGAGTGGGGACAGGTCTTCACCGAGCCCGGAATCGATGAGGGCCTTGCGAAGAGGTCCGGCAGCGCTTCCAACCAGCATGCCCGAAACTATCTGAAGGAGAAGCGCTGTTTCATACTCGACGCTTTCCGCCATCATCCATGCAACGTTGACGGCTGTTTTCCTTCCTGGGTCATCTTCTTTAGCAATAGGATAGGAGCCGTGGATGGACGCCGGTTCTTGCCATCTTGATTGGCTCTTGATGGACGAGTCCACCTCCACACGATCGAAGCCTGCAAGCATCTCTTCCAGAAAAGCCAGGTGGTCTGCCGTCGGAATGTCGCCATAGAGGAGGAACCGTGCGTTTGTCGGCGAGTAGTAGGCGCGATGAAACGCCTTGAATTGCTCATATGTGAGAAGCGGAATATCATCGGGGTTCCCTCCCGAATCGAAGGAATAGGGGGTATCGGGATAGAGACGCTGCTGGATGGCCTTGTACATCAGGGCCTCGGGGGAGGAATAAGCGCCCTTCATTTCATTGAAGACAATCCCCGAGATAATAAGTTCGCTTGCCAAATCTTCCGGATTGGAGAATTCCAGGTGGTGACCCTCCTGACAGAACGTCTCCTTCAACAGGCGGGGTCTTAGCACCAGATCCGTATATACGCGGGCAAGATTGAAGAAATCGGCCCTCACCTGACTCGCTACGGGATAGATGGTCTTATCCGGATATGTAAAGGCGTTGATGAAAGTCTGCAGCGTTCCCCTGTGCAGTTCGTTGAAAACATCCCTCAGCGGATATCGCTCCGAACCCGCTAGTACAGAGTGTTCAAGGATATGAGGAACGCCCGTGGAATTTTCCGGCGGCGTGCGAAAACCGACCGTATAGAGATTCTCGCGGTCATCGCAGTGAAGGTGAAGGACTTTCGCGCCTGTTATTGAATGCTCCAGTTCATATGCGGTTATCCGAATTTCCGGGAGCTGTAGAACGCGGAGGACGCGGAACCCATAAAGCAGAGCTCCGGCGGCAAGTGTCGGGACCGGACATCTATTGGATACTGTCATCTTGCCGCTCCCCGACACTGGTCCATTTTTCTCCGGGTAATATTCGCCAGATGTGATTTGGCCATGTACGCATTCCCCCCTGATTGTGTGTGATATTGCCCCAGGTGCGGATTTAGTCTGTTTCAATCATCTTCTTGAAAGAGTAAGCCGCCTGGAAAAAGGCAGGTCTCATGAATCAAATATACCAGAGTCAGTACGGGCAATGAAAGACAATTTTTGTGGAGATGCGAGGGCAGAGGCGGGATGAAGGAAGTGCTCCCGGTCCGGAACAAAAAATTTAAGCCCCTCTATCCGGTAGCAGAGGGGCTTTGGCGAGGATCACAGATCGTGAAAAGATCTCTTATGTTTTCCGCAGGGGGAAGGATGATCTCAGACATCCTTTCGCTTCAACCAGGCGTCCTGATACAGCCTGCCGATGCAGGCAAAGAGGGCCAGGAAAAACAAACCGAACATGAAGTTGGGAGAAGTGTCCAGAAGCTCGTCCAGTTTGTGCCCCACATAGAGGAAGAGGAATGAGGCAATCACGATGACAAACCCCCACGAACTCAGCATGAAAATTGCGCTGTACATCTTGCGGTCCTGGTTCGTTTTGTTCGTCATTAACATGGCCTTAACCTCCTTTCCCTCAAGATCGATAACCATACTGCCCTAAACGCCGGGCTCGTTAATTTTCTTAGCTTACCAAAGTCTTGATGGCATTGAAAACCGGCGCCGTGAACAGGGCGATGAGAATAGTATACATAGTGAAGACGCCCATCAATTCGCCCGTATATATCTTCTGATACTTTTGCTTCAGAGAGATGATCGTCATCCCGCCAACAATCAGACAACCAAGCTGAAAATACGGGAATTCGCTCACACTGGTTGTTGCATACTCGGCGAAACCGAATGTTGCCGTCATTAGAACTACAAATACCGCCAGGCCTAATGTCTTAAGTGTTTTCTTCATGATCTGTTTCCTCCTTTGTTTCTAATTTGTTTTGCCTTATACAAATGAAATATCCATGCCAACTTCACGACTCTCTGCATAAAAGTTATAACATATTGATTATAAAAAATTATTGTCGCTTGACAGGAATCCGCGGCTGGCCATCAGAGGCTTGAAACAAGGGGATTATTTAAAGAAATATTAAACGGCGTTGAATGAATTGTGCAAAAGAAGTGGAGAATCCCGGCGCTCATCTCCGGCAGCTGTATCCGGGATTTCTGGGTGGGAGGAACAATTGTTAGCGGCTTACGTAGGGCATTATTTATCTTTTTCAAAAAGAGCCGGTAAGGCTCTTCCGGCATTTTCCCGGATGGCTTTGTCATACAGATATGACATTTCATTAGGTTCCGGGTTGATTTCTATACAGTAGGCCCCGCTCTCTTTCGCAATCTTTGGGAAACCGGCTGCGGGCCAGACCACACCGGACGTGCCGATGCTAATAAAAAGGTCACATCGCCTGATCATCAAATTGGCTTCGCTGATGACATCCTGATTCAGCATGTCGCCAAACCACACAATATCCGGGCGGAGCCAACTGCCGCATTCGTCGCACTTGCAGCTCTTGAAGGTTTCTCCCATGTCTTCGAATATTCCATGAGAGGGGCAGCGCACACGCCAGAGACTGCCGTGCAATTCAGTGACGTTGCGGCTTCCCGCCCGCTGGTGCATTCCGTCGATATTCTGGGTTACTACCCTCACTTGGGGATGCGTCTTTTCCAGTTCTGCTATAACATAGTGTCCTGAATGCGGTTGGCATGCCAATACAGATTGTCTCCGCAATTCATGAAACTTAAGCACCTTCTGCGGGTCGCTGTCAAATGCCTCCTGGCAGGCATATTCCTCCCAGTTGTACTGGCTCCAGATACCACCTCTGCCGCGATAAGTGGGGACGCCGCTTTCGGCAGACATCCCCGCACCGGTAAAAAAAACGATGCTTTTATATTTGAGAGAGAGTCTCATTATCTCAACCTCTCAGCAGCCATTGGTGGACGAACGCCCCCAGTAACCATACGCCAAAGCTCACGCACAGCACAATACCGATAGGATAGTGTTTCGTAAACGAGATATAGGCGGCGACAAAGAACAGAATGCTCGGTATTATTCCCCACAAGGCTGCCCTGGCAAAGTCTTCCATCAGTTTGAAATTTCCCGGATTGTCTGAATAGATCCAGACCAGAATGATGACGCTGACGATAGGCATCGTCGCGATGAGGCCGCTGAGCGAGGGGAAGTTCCTGCCGATCTGCGTACAGACAACGATAATGGCGACGCTTGTTAATATCTTTACGAGAAATTCCATACTCCCTCCTGATTAACGCCTGCCCTGCACTCCAATTGTTCAAGAAGGCTTGAAGCTATCTATCTGTCCGGCTCTCTAAATGCGGCATTGGGATTTATCAAAGGGTCGTGGGCGCACGCAAAGCAGTAATACGCGGGCCAGACACATCCGCACCCGGAGCCTATCAATTCGAAGCAGGCGCACTTTTCACACATAGATACAGAGCAACCCAGACACTGTGCAAAAACTTTTGCCTTTACGCAGATTCCACACAGAACTTCTTTTCCCATGATATGTCTCTACCCGGATGATTACAATCAGCGCACGTAGACCGTTATATCCTTTACCCCCTTGCGGGGCGTCGGGGAAGAAATTGCTGCAGGCTTGCCCAGGCAAATGAGTGCAAGAGGTTCCTTAGCCCGATCGATTTTCAGGATCGTCCTTATAATTTCCTTCTCAAAGAGGGTGAACCAGAGGGTCCCCAATCCCAAGGTATGGGCCGCAAGAAGCATGTTCTGGATTGCAGCCGCACACCCATGCTGGTAGGCGAGCCCTCCTCCCTCCAGAAACATGTCCGCTCCCGTCTTTTTGGGATCTCCGACGACTGCGATAATGACCGGCGCCTCATTGATAAACCCGATCTTATAGCGGTCAACCCACTTCCAGCCGCTTTTTTCAAATAGGATTTTTCTGCATTTTTCAGATTCAGTGAATATGTTCTTCTTGATCTCATTATTTGTAACAACAATAAACTCCCAGGGCTGATTATTCGCCGCGGATGGCGCCCACGTGCCCGCCTCCAGTATCTTCTCAAGCACTTCATTACTCACCGGATCAGGCATAAAATTTCGGCAACTTCGCCTTTCCTTCATGGCGGTGAAAATGTCCATATCTTTCCCCCTTTTCAAATATTCAAATCTGCTCTTAAATGAAAGGCAGTCCTGTCATCTCGACACCTGGGTCATGGAATCGGGATTTTTCTGTCTTGCCTTTACGTGCTATTGCACTCAACCCTTGCGAAACATCGTATAGCTTTATCTAATATAAAAACAAGGAAAAAGTAAAATCGCCGAAATTTGAATGCAAGCATTAACCTGCTATTTTACGCCCTTTTAACTATCATTGTATCTTCTGCCTTATCCACTAAAATAGATTCGAATATCATATTACGAAGAGGCATCTATGAAAAAGTCATTCGGCGCAAAAACATTAATATATCCGACGCCTGTATGGGTCATTGGCACATACGATAAAGAAGGGAAGGCCAATGCCATGACCATAGCCTGGGGCGGGGTCTGCAGTTCCAGCCCGCCATGCATCGCTGTTTCAATAAGAAAAGCGACTTATACCCACGGCAACATATTGGAGCGCCAGGCATTCACGGTGAACGTGCCCTCTTCTGCACAGGCAAAGATAGCCGACTATCTCGGAATGGTTTCGGGCAGAACGGTGGATAAGTTTGCCGCCGCAGAGCTTACAGCCGTTAAGGGCGACAAAGTAGACGCCCCGTATATACAGGAATTTCCCTTGATCCTGGAGTGCAAGCTGCTGAGCACAAGTGAAATCGGGATCCACACGCATTTCATAGGCGAGATCATGGATGCTAAAGCCGAAGATTCCGTCCTTGGGGAAAATGGTCTCCCGGATATTCTAAGAGTAAGGCCGATACTGTTTGGCCCGGAGATACAATCCTACTATGGAGTCGGAAAGCATCTGGGACAGGCTTTCACAATCGGGAAGGAGATCTGATGAATAGAATCAATATATTCATTTTCACGGCGTTCTGTCTTGTTCTTGCCCTCGCACCAAGGGCAGCCCTGGCCGGTCCGCCGTTTAAGACCGACGATCCGGAACCAGTGGAGTACAAACATTGGGAATTATATCTCGCTTCGCAATACATCAAAGACCGGGACCAGGTTTCCGCCACATTGCCCCATGTCGAAATTAACTACGGGCTCATGCCGAATCTCCAGGTCCATTTAATTGCTCCCCTCCAATACGTGAAACCGGAAGGAGCTGGTTCGCAGTATGGCTATGGGGATACCGAGTTCGGTATGAAGTACCGTTTCATCCAGGAATCGAAGTACGTTCCGCAGGTGGGAATATTCCCACTCGTCGAGATACCGACCGGCGACGTTACAAGAGGGCTGGGAAATGGGAAAACACAATTATTCCTGCCGCTGTGGTTGCAGAAGAGCTGGGGACCGTGGACCACCTATGGCGGCGGAGGCTACTGGTTTACATCCGGCTCGGATAACAGGGACTACTGGCAGCTCGGCTGGCTCTTGCAGCGGGACATCACCAAGAAGCTGACTTTGGGTGCTGAACTCTACTACATGACGTCGAGCAAGGCTGACATCGATGAAAGCAAAGGCTACACGGTGGGCGCCATCATAAACTTTACTGACAATCACCATCTGCTGCTTTCCGCAGGCCAGGACGTCTATGGCCCTAACTACTACTCCTTTTACATAGCTTACCAATTGACGTTCGGGCCGGAAGCAAATGACAAAGGCAAATAATACGCATCATGATGACAGCTGTTTTTAATAGTGCGCGGATATTGATAGAGGGATTGCCCTGCCTGATGCGCGCGGGGCATTACTGAGAACACATCAGGCAGCAAGTGGATAATAAAAAAAACCCGAAGACGTGAGTTGTCATCCTCTCCCTTTCATTCTCTCGGGTTAAGGGTCCCCGGTTTTACCTCCTTTCCCGGGGACCCGTGCTATATTATAATTGAAAATTGCTGGATACCAGATGTAGAATGGCATTAATAGAATGATCTCAGAAAGGCTATAAAAGATGGAATTAAGGGCTGCGATCGAAGGAAGGCGGAGCATAAGGAAATTCAAGGCGAAAGAGATTCCCCGGGAGACAATTCGTGACATCCTGGAGACGGCGCGCTGGGCGCCGTCCTGGGGAAACACGCAACTGTGGGAATTTTATGTACTGACCGGAAAAAAGCTTGATGAATTCAGAGAGGCGAATCACCGGTCATTCGTCGATGACCAGACATTCCTTCCCGATATCCCTATGCACGAGGTCTGGCCTGAGCGCCTGAAAGCAAGGTACGGGGAATTGGGGAAGATCATGCTCGCCGCCATGAATGTCAAACGTGATGACAAGGACGCCCGCCACAGGCTGTATGAAGACATGACACTGCTATTCGGTGCGCCATGCCTGATTGTCGCCTGCATTCCCGGAGATATCCTTGTCGAATATGCCATGCTCGACATAGGCCTCATATTACAGACCATATGCCTTCTTGCCTATGGCAGGGGCATTGGAACCTGCATCATGGCCATGGCTGTCCGCAACCCGGGTCTCCTGCGCAAAGTTCTATCCATTCCGGCAGATCGAAAAATCGCAATCGGGATAGCCATGGGATATCCCGATCTTGACTTTCCTCTCAATAGATTTGAAAGAAAAAGGGCGGATGTAAGCGAATACGTCAAATGGGTTGACTAAATGGCAGAGTGGCATCTCACGCTCTGACTTTCTTGAGAAGCCACGCCATGTTCTGCCCGAGGGTCTTCATGGTCTGAATACCTTCTTCGTCCTTCAAGACTTCGCCGGGATCCCTGCCTATCGCTATATTCCAATAGCTCGAGCCGGGAATCATCATTTGCATGTAATGCAGAAACAGCATGATGGAGTTGAATGCGGGGATTGCGCCTGCCCTGCGGACGGCAACGACACCAGCCCCGACTTTATGCTTGAACATGTAGTCATTCGCACGCGCAACAAAACCGCACCTTTCGATGAACGCTCTCGTGCCGGACGAAACATCGGAAAAATATGTCGGCGATCCAATTAATATTCCGTCTGCCTGCAGCATCTTCTCGATAATGTCATTGAGCATATCCTTGTTAACAGAGCACCGGCGGTTCATATTCTTGAAACACTTATAGCAGGCAATACATCCGGCAATGGGATTTCCTGCAAGCTGTATCAATTCCGTTTCAATTCCTTCTTTTTTCAACTCATCGAATACCAAGTTGATTAGAATTGCCGTATTGCCGTCCTTGCGGGCGCTTCCGTTCAACGCTACTACTTTCATCGTGATCCTCCTTCGTCTAAGATGTATTGTACATATATAGCCTTCTTAGACAGTTTTCTTTAAAAATACAAGAGGCAATTGAAACTCTCCGCAGCAAGCTGCGGGATTGCACTCGCTATCGAATTCAATAGTCAATCAATATTGCAAAGTCATCTTCCGTCTCGCATTTAATGGATTAATGTCGCGACATGAGTCCGAATTCCTCGCCAATATCAAGACAATTTTCCCCCATCCGATATTTTGAAAGCAAGAAATTTAGAAGGAAGAAGTACGGGCGTCGTCGCCGGGCTCGGCGTCGTCGCGTTGATGCCATTCCGAAAGATCGGGAGTCTCTCCTCCACCCTGCCCGTAATCCAGAAGAGACTCACCCTCATCTCTCTCATCTCATATCTTTTCTTTGTCGTGATTACCATCTACCGCATGGTGAGTACGTATTTCAGTCTCAGCTTGCTGTAGTTTCCTACTTCAGACCTTTCGTCACGTATTCATAAATCTGCTTCAGCTCCTGATCAGAAATCTTTTCTTTCGGAAAAGCAGGCATTACGCCCTTTGATCCATTGGGCCTCAGCGGGTTCCTGTTGAATTGTATAAAGGTGTTCAGATTCTTGAGCTCTGGAGCGCCGACGACAGGAAGCGCGGCATTAATGACATTCCCCCCGGTAGGATGGCAGCCCCCGCAATGTGCGGTATAGAGCTTTTCTCCTTCCCGGAGTTCGCCGGACGCGGCGACACTATTTTGGGTAAAGACCATCTGCCCTCCGAAATGTCCCACTCCTACTACTGCGACAAGGCAAAAGAAATAAATTACAAATTTGCTCATAGGACCTCCTATATTTTTTATTTCTATAACAACGGCGGTGCATAGGAAAATCAACAGCACGCCGCTCAAGACAATCTTCATCTTGATGGGAAATGTCCACACCCCGGCGTAGAAATGCCACCAGTCCGTGAAACCCATAAACGCCGCGGGAAATAAAAAGATCAGGGCAAGGACAATGCAGTAATATGCCGGTTTCAGAAAGGCGCCGCGCTTAAGTATCAGAGCTACGAGGAGAAATGTGAATGCGCCGACGATAAGCCCTGTCGGCATGTGGGTAAGCGGGGGATGAAGCGGAAGACGATATCCATGGTTCTGTAAAAACTGGTAGAGGAATTCCATTTTGTTTTACCGCCTTTCTTTTATTAAACTGCGATTTCAGAACCGGTAGGAGACAGTCAAAAATACAATATGGGATTCGTAAGACGGATCGTTGTAAGCTCCCGTCAGATACGCCCCGTTTGTTCCCGTCGTCGCCGGGACATACTGATATCCGTCATACTGGGCGTCGCTGTAAATATATTTTTCGTAGGCATAACCTACTGCAACAGACGAAGCCTTATTGATATTATAGGTCAGCTTGATGAGATAATAGCGAAGCTTGTAATCATCCAGGCTGGAGAGGTCGATGTTTTCCTGGGTTCTTCCCAACGGAAGCGGATTGCCGCCCAGAAGATAGGTATAATCTACAGAGCCATTGGATTCAAGGTAACTGTGCTGCAGCCGGAGTGTGAGTTTGTCTTTGATGATGAAGATGTCCGTCCCGACCGTATAACTGTATGATTCGTCTTTTTGATTTGCGGTCCAGTTGAAGTTGGTGGTCGTCGGCGGAAGCGAGGGATCAAATGCCGTTGTCGTCTGCCTCTGGAACTGCTCCTGCCGGATGCGCTCGTAATCGAAGAAGGCGAAGAGCCTGACCCATTTCCCTATCAGGTATTCCGCATCAATCGCGAATTCATCATGCTTTTCCCCGGTCAGACCCAGGATCGTGTCGGGATAATTAGTTTCCCTGTACCTGTAGCTCAGGCTAAAATTCAGGTTTTCTATAGGGAAGAAATCCAGACTGGCCTTGTAAGTGTCCTGATATTTTGCCGCCGCGTCGAAACGCCTGATGTAGGTTTCGATACTCGGAACGGCGGGCGCTTCGAAGGCCGCCTTCCTGTCCAACCTTTCATAGCCGACGCGCGCCGCCATGAAATTAAGCCCCGTCCATTTTAACTCGGCGCCATACGTGTTGTCTCGGTTCTCCGGTATGTCGTCCCTCAGCCTGCTTATTGTCCCGTAGCTGTAATTCGTATTGAGATAGAATTTCGCCGGCAGCCGGAATCCAAGCTCCCCGCCGTATTTCACTTTCCTGTAATCAAAGAGGGTGTTTATAAAAGTTGCAGGCGACTGCGTCGCGTCCGTTATGGCAATCTGATCCGACTTGTTTTCTCTCTCATCATACTTGATGAAAAGCCGCCCATCGAGGAAAGCAAGGGGCTTCGAAGTCAGCGACACGGCAAGATTGCGCGTATCAACCTGGCCATTAAAGGTTGATTTGTTAAGTGCGATGTTCGTCAGCCCGCCGGGAACATCGGCGACGTATGAAGTGAGCAGGTTCGCATCCGATTTGGAGCTGCCCGTGGCAACTTTCATGTCCAACTTGCTGTTTAAGGGAAGCCTGAGGGAGCCTATCAGGTTGACCTTGTAGTCGTAGTTATCAGGCGGCAGCGTGAAGGTATCCGTTGCCGACGCAGTATTGGCGGTTGCTGGATTCCGGAAATTCAGATTAGAATTACCGTTGCTGAAGCTGCTGTACATGTAGCCAACAGAAAGGCGCAGCGGATTCCGGATGTAGCCCGCCGCCATATTCACAATGTCCGTCCTGTAGCCGACCGGCGCCGGCAGCTCTATGTCGATTCCCCCCGGGGTCGTCCCGGCGGCGCCTATCGGATAAGTTCCCGTCTTCTGTTCACTCGAAGCAGAGACATCGAAGAAGAAAGGCTTAAGTTTGTCGAGCTGGAACCCGCCGCTTAAATTTTTCCTCTTCGTCGAATAGTCGAAGGTACTCCAGGTATTGGAGTTGGTGCTGGGTGGATGCGTCGGATAGGTAAGGTTCGAAGAGCCGGCTCCCGAATAGAAGGTCTTAGCGTCATAGGTGATGTTGTGGGGAAGCTCATCATAATTGACGTCTACCTTGAAGTCCCCCCACGCACCGCCTCTGATGCTGTAACGCTGCGTATCGTAGCCCATGTCCTGGGCGCTTAAATCCATGTGATATTTTTCATCTTCATACTTGAGCTTGACGTCGCCATAGACGCCGTCCCTGACATCCCGGTATTCATTGAACTTGGCCTTACTGCCGCCGACGCTTGTGAGCACACCGGTAGCGGAAACCTCACCCGATAATTTATCATCCTCGGCGAAGGCCGCGGAAAATGAGGCCATGCTGAATATCAGCAATGATGAGATTATCCATCTTTTCATATGCACTCTTTACTATCTGACAAAATGTTGACCCCTCGTTGACGGCCCCATACCCCCGTGTATATTCGAATGACAGTTCAGACAGGCGCGGGCGAACATACGGTTCTTGCCCGATGCTGCTGTTCCCTTAAAGGTTTCGAAGTTGGTGTAAATGTTGCCGGGGTGCTGCGAGGCGTCATGGCATTTCTGGCAGAGAAGCGGCGGCCTCGAAGTCAGGAGCTTCGTATGGTTGCTGCCATGGGGTACATGGCAGGTCAGACAATTTTCTTCCACAGGGGGATGCTCCCACATGAATGGCCCGCGCTTTTCTGCGTGGCATTTGAAGCAGAGTTCGTTTACCGAATCCGCCTTGATCATCTTCGACCCGAACTCCCCGTGCTGAGCGTGGCACTGAGTGCATTTCATGAGGCCTTCTTTCAACGGGTGGTGCGATTGCTTGCTTAGCTGTGCCCTAATACTCAGATGGCAGGTAATGCAGAGGGCAGGTTCTTTGGCCCTGAGGTTCTTTGCTGTTCCTGAATGGACGGTGTGACATTTATCGCAGGAAATGCCGTTTACCTTGTGTCTGCTCATGTTCCAGAAAGATATGGCCCGCGAGTCCTGATGGCAGGCGAGGCATCTTGCTGATTTGGCATCGGCATCGGTTTGCCTGACAAATGCAAACATGCCTGTCCCCCTGCCTCCCCCTTTCTGTACGTGCGCCATACCGGGACCGTGACAGGTCTCACAGGCATACTTGTTTGCGGGGCTTCCGGGAATTACTTTCTTTCCGTGGTTTGATTTTATATAGCTGTCGTAGCGGTCTTTGTGGCAGCCCTTGCAGGTTTCAGCGCCGACATAACCGTCATCACTCCCCGCGTCCCGCAGGGAAATCACAACCGAAAGTATGATGAGCGATAGAAGGAAAAGAAAAGCAAGGAAGGCCTGATTTTTTTTCATCATCGTCAACGATAGATTAAAGGAAAATTTTATATGACCGGGATTAATCGATTAAGTAATCGAGTAATATAATTATTGCGTGTAAGGCGGATTCCAAAAATAGCCGTTATTGCTTAAAAATAGTTTAACGTAGGTTAATGAAAAATTAAATAGGGAAAAACCTTAAATTCGATCATCCTTTGGATTAAGAAAACAGAAACCGGGTCGCTTTTTTCTCTTTTTTGAAGTTTGCTGTAATACCCTGCTGGTGACTTGCACCCGTGAAGTAATTTTTTTGAACTGCTGAGAATATCTTCCTCTTCTAAGGAAGAGAGAACTTTGCTTCCTGGCTTCCAATACAACGTTTCAATCGGAAATAAAGAAGCCCCCTATTGCCTCATAAATAAATGTTACCCAAGGATAGAAGTGGTTAAGGAACGTTGACTCATAATATATGTTACTCAGAGGGATAGGATTTTTTTAAGTTTTGTTTCCATGGTTTTTCTTAGC
>JBEKXK010000026.1:0-38330 GCA_049512055.1 Syntrophales bacterium
GGGATGGGCGGATGCAGGAAAAGACCGTATCATATCCAGAACAGGCTGGACGAGGGGACGGCTTTGCCGCATCCGTTCCGAAAAATCCTTCAGTTCAGCAGAAGTTGGAAGTTGCTCATATAGAAGAAGATAGCAAACTTCCTCATAGTTTGAGTAGGCGGCAAGATCCTCTATGGAGTAACCCCGGTAGTAAAGCTTTCCATTGATGCCATCAACGATGCCTTCCCCTTCTCATATTCTCACATTTCACCCGATGCAGCGCTTATCCTGAAGTATGTTGAGATGATTGCAGCCGCTTGTTATATATTTATCACATTTTGAGTAACAGCGCTGTCGGTCTTTCATTCATTATGGATTGGAGCGTTGTATGGAGAGACTGAATCAGAAAAGCAAGAGTGCATGAAGAAAGAAACAGGGAATAGAAACCAGTACGAGAGGCCAAATTTTACAGCTGCGCCTGTCGCAGACTTTTGCGTTTCCGGCATCAACAATGTCTTTTAGATTAAAGGCCGAGGAAGGACTTTTGTATGAGTTCTGATGACAGCAGCTCTTTGCCCGTCCCCTCGAGGGCGACCCTGCCCGTCTGGATTACATAGGCGCGATCCGAGATATCAAGGGCCTCCTGGACGTCCTGCTCGACGAGGAGGATGGTTACGCCATCCTTCCTGATTTCCTGTATCACCTCAAATATCTTTTCGACAAGCTTCGGTGCGATGCCCCAGGACGGCTCATCAAGCATCAGGAGCCTTGGCTTACTCATCAGGCCCCGGCCGATGGCCACCATCTGCTGCTCACCGCCGGAGAGGGTGCTTGCCTTCTGCTGCCCCCTGTCCTTCAGGATCGGGAAGATGCTGTAGACGTATTCCAGCCGGTCTTCAATAATCTTCTTGTCATCCGTAAGGTAGGCGCCCAGGACCAGATTCTTGTATACGCTGAGACTCGGAAAGAGCCGCCTCCCCTCCGGCACATGGGACATGCCCAGGGCCACAACCTTGTGGGCCTCAGCCTTCGTGATATCCTGCCCGTTGAAGATAATTTTTCCCGCTGAAGGGTGCATGATGCCGCTGAGACCCTTCAATATGGTCGATTTCCCGTTTCCATTGCCGCCGATGAGGGATACTATTTCCATCTTCTCAATACGGAAGGAAACGTCATGAATCACAGGGATGTTATTATATCCGAGTTTTATTTTCTCTACGCTTAGCATATTTTTTTCCGAAATACGCCCCAATCACCTTCTCGTTGTTAATGACCTCGTCGGGGGTTCCTTCTGCTATCTTCTCTCCGTAGTCCAGTACCACTACGCGATTTGCAATCGGCATGATGCCTTCCATCACGTGTTCGACGAGGACAAGCGTTATGCCCATCTCCTTAAGCCGCAGGACGAGCTCAACCGATTCCTTGATCTCATGTATATTCAGGCCCGCCATCATTTCGTCGAGCAGCATGACTTTCGGTCCTGTTGCAAAGACCCTGGCAACCTCCAGTCTTTTCTGTTCAGAAATGGTGAGAGATGTCGCCTTCAAATATAACTTATCCGTGAAATGGAATACGCTCGCCACTTCCTCCGACCGGGCTTGTGCATATTTTCGTTTTGGATTTCTCAGGAACGCCCCGATCATGATATTTTCGAGCACGTTCATGTCCTTGAAGACCCGGACGATCTGAAACGTCCTGCCGATGCCCATCCTGCAGATCGATTCCGGGTCTTTGCGCGTGATCTCCTGTCCTTTGAAGACGATTCTCCCGCCGTCGGCGTTGTAGAAGCAGGATATGCAATTAAAGAGCGTGGATTTCCCAGCTCCATTAGGCCCGATGAGACCGATGATTTCCCCTTCCTTCATGGAGAAGGAAATATTTGCATTGGCCGTAAGCCCGCCGAAGCGCTTGGTCACATTGTCAACTATGAGGATCTCAGAACTCATTTTTCACCTCTTGAAAACAATGCCCACAGCCCCTGCGGCCGCCAGATGGCGATTATGATGACGAGCAGGGAGTAGATGATCATGTCGATTCCCTGCCCTTCACTTCCGAGATACACCCTGGTCAGCTCCATCAGCGGGATGAACACGAAGGCCCCGATGACGGGCCCGAAGAGTTTCCCGATGCCGCCGATCAGCGCGATGATGCACAGATGGATCGACATCATCAGGTCCATCGTGCTCGAGGGATGGATGTATAACACGTACTGGCCGTAGAATGTCCCGCATATGGAGGTCAAGACGGCAGAGATGGAGAAGGCGATCAATTTGTATTTCTGAATATCGATCCCGAGACTCCGCGCCCCGTCAGGATCATCCTTGATCGCCCGGAGATAGTAACCCAGCCTGCTTTCCTCGATGACATAGGAAACGGCAATGGCGAAGAGCAGCATGCAGAGGATTATATAGTAGTAAGGGATCTTCGAAGAGTGGAATTCAAAGTTCGCAATCGACTCCTCCAGGATGGGCATGTAGATGCCCACTGCGGCGCCTACGTAGTCCCAGTTTGTAAAGATCACCACCATGATTTCGCCCACCGCAATTGTGGCGATGGCAAAGTAATGCCCCCGCAAACGGAAACACGGGTATCCGACGACGACGGCGAGACCTACGGAAAGGACGCAGCCGGCCAGCATCCCCAGCCAGGGGTTCACGTTAAAGTTCACCAGGAGGATGGCCGTCGTATAAGCCCCTACGCCGAAAAATGCGGCATTGCCGAACGAGACCTGGCCCGCATATCCGCCTATGATATTCCAGCCGATGCTCATTGTTGCGTACATCATGATCATGATGAGGATATGGCAGAGAAAGGGGTCGCTCAAAAATAGCGGGACCGCCGCGAGCGCGCATATGAACAGTATGAATGCGAAGAGACCCTTTTTCATGACCGTATCATTTCCTTCCCATGAATCCCTGGGGTCTGATAAAGACCACGCCCAGATACAAGAGCAGGACGAACATAAACTTCAGAGAAGGCGCAATTAGATAGCCGGAGAGCACCTCAACCAGCCCGACGATGATCCCCGCAATAAACGCCCCCGGCACGCTGCCGAAGCCGCCGAGAGCGACGACAACAAAAGCCATCAGACAAAAATTGGAGCCTACTTCCGGAAACACGTAATAGAAACTTGAAAGCAAGCCACCCGCCACGCCGACCGTAGCGATGCCGATGCCCCACGCAAGGGCAAACATCCGGTCACTGTTGATCCCCATCAGCTTCGCTGCTTCCTTGTCTTCGGAAACCGCCTCCAGGGCCATGCCCAGCTTGGTGGATTTAAGAAACCAGAAGATGAGGCCGTTGCAGATTACTGCGCCCGCTGCTGCGATAAGCTGCGAGACACCGGTATAGACGCCTAAGATGCTGACATTGCCGCTCGTCAGGGTCTGGGGGATCATGCGGTAGTCTGCATTCCACAAATACTGGGCCACGCCTCTCAAAAGAATCAGAATGCCGAAGGTCACAAAAATCTGGGAAAGCATGGGGGCGCTGATGATCGGCCTGATAAAGACGTAGTAGGTAGCGACTCCCAGGAGGAACAGCAGAACCGTCACCAAGGGAAGGGAAAAGAGGGGATCCATGCCGAAGAGAACAAAAAACCAGTAAGCGAAATACATGGCAACCATGAGGTATTCGCCATGGGCAAAATTGACGATATCCATCATCCCGAAAATCATGGTGAGGCCGACGGCAATCAGCGCATAAATGAAGCCGATCAGGATGCCGCTCACCAGGGTTTGCGTAAATACGCCTTCCATGGATGTATCCTACTTTCCGTTATCTTCTTTTCCTGTATCTAAGTACATTATTTCATTATTAAGGTGTCATATCGACTCCCTCGGTTTACTCGGGATAAACTCCGGGAGATATCTAAGACCCTTCCCTGTGGTCGGGACAAAGATTTCTCAGTCGCTTCGCTCCTTCGAAATGACAATAGTACTATGTTACTTCCTGCTTTCCCATTTCGGGAAAGGCCAGATCACATCTTTCGTGGCCAAGTTGAAGGGCCATACTGTGTAGCGCTCACCTTTCTGTATCTGAACAATGATACCTTTGCCAAGTACGTTCTGGTGGGTCTTCGGGTCGAACTTGACTCCATCCCAAGGCATGATCAACTGGTCGGCCTTGATGTTCGTTTCCTGGAGCGCCTTCTGGATTTTCGCCGGCTCCGTGGATTTAGCGCGGTTGATGGCATCTGCAAGAACGATCATCCCCGTGAATGAACGGGCGTAGTCGCCCGACATGGGCTTGCCGGCCATCTTTTCAAACATGTCGGCCACGGTTTTGATCATCGGTTTTTTCGCGGAAAGGTCCTTTGCCCACACTTCCCTGCTCAGGATGTAATCTGCGTCCTTTCCCAGGGACTTGATCAGATCGGGATCATTGAAGCCCGCGTTGTTCGCAATCAGAGCCGTAGGCGCGAAATTCAGCTCTTTGTACGTCTTCATGGACAGGATGGCGTCCGCCGTATAAGATGTCTGCATGATGATGGACGGATTATAACTGCGGAGTTTCTGAATCTCAGACGTCAACTGGGTGCTCTTGGCGGGATAAGGCACGGCGCCGCTGATTTCGTACCCATACTTCTTTGCATACATTTCCTGGTATTTGCGGGAGTCCGCACCGAACAGCGTGTTTTCATAAAGGAGCGCAATTGGCCCCACGGTAATTTTCTTCTTCTTCTTCAGATCATTGAGAAAGATGAAGAAATTTTCGCTGAACATATCGTCGTGCGGCGTCGTCCTGAAGAACCACTTGAAACCCCTTTCAGTCAGACTGGGTGACGAGGAACTGTCATTCAAGAAGGGAATGCCGTAGCGTTCCGCCGCCTGGGACGCCGTGGCCGTGACCGCGCTGTTATAGCAGCCGATGATGGCAACGACCTTCTCCTGCGTGATAAGGCGCTCCGCCTCCGCCATGCCGACTTCCGGCTTGCCCTGGTGGTCGCCAGGGACAATCTTGATCTTAGCGCCTTTCAGATTCGGCAGTCCTGCGGTTTTCGCCAGAGGCATATTCAGATTGTATTTGTTATTGATGATGTCGGCTGCCAACTCGGCGCCTTTTAACAGACCCTGTCCCGTCGTTGCCAAAGGCCCTGTCAGGGGAAAGATGACACCAATTCGGATCTCATTCTGCGCGCATGCCAGAGAGGTGAAAGATAAAACCATAATTGCCGCAAAAAAAACTCTCAGAAATTTCCACATGGCTGCCTCCTATATCAGTTTCTAAATGATGTTACGATTTCTATCTTCCTATCGAAGAGGCGCTCCGCCTCCTCCATTCCTATCATTTCGAAAATCACGGGATCGCCCGGCTTAAGGTGGGCAAGAAGGTCATGATCCACTTTGGCTATCAGGGCCGGCCTCGCATATCCGCCAAGAGTGCGTTCGTGAAGTTGGATGATGGGCAGGCCGTCTCCCGGAACCTGGATGCTGCCGGGGAGCAGGCCCTCCGATATGATGCTCTCTTCTGCTGCCGTTCTGAAGGTCAGGGGTTTGCCATCCAACCGGATGCCTACTCTATTCAACTTTGTGGAGACTGTAAAGGCCGTCCGCTTCTCGCTGCCCACTAATTCTTCCATAGACTCGTCAGTGAAGTAATCGCTTTCCGGACCTTCCACTACTCTCAGGGTGTGCGGCGGCGCCATGTGCGGTATGAGGTCTTCGGCAATCACCGTAGCATCCACCTGACGGATGTCCTCGAAGTCAATTGTGTCACCTTTCTGAAGAGCCCTTCCCCGGTAACCGCCGAACCGACACTCCAGATTGGTCGTGTAGCTCCCTATAATCTTCTCGATAATGGGAGTACCGGAAAATCCCACGTAATATCTGAAACCCTCCCTGACCTCGTCCATCGTCAATGTCTCCCCGGCCCTCGCCGTAAAAGACATCCAGGAGTGCAGAGGCCTGCCATCGAGGCTGGCTCTCATCTTCGCTCCCGTAATGGCGCAACATATGTCCTTACCAAATCGCAAAGAAAATCTTTCGCCGAATGCTTCTATGGCCGGGGCATTACCATCGTTGCCAAGGAGATGATTAAGGACGTTCAATGCATAAATGTCCAGAGCAGGCGAAGTCGGTATGCCCACTTCCCTGTATCCATACCTGCCTTCGTCAACGACGACTGACATAATCCCTGGATGGATGATCTCGATCATACGCGTATGAATCTCACTTTGTCACCGATCCGGAAAATGCTGTAAGGGTCCTTATTGTAATCGAAGAGCTTCTTGTCCGTCCTTCCTATTATTCTCCACCCCGCCGGAGATTCGAAGGGATATATTCCTGTCTGAAGCTGAGCAAGGCCCACCGAGCCCTCGGGAACTCTCAAGCGAGGCGTCTCAAGCCTCGGAACATACAGCCTTTGATCGAGAATTCCCAAATACGGGAACCCGGGCATGAACCCCACGGCAAAAACCTTGTATGTGACGGCGGTATGGACCTCTATTATCTCGTCTTCAGACAATCCCGTGTGGGACATCACAAAATCAATGTCAAAGCCGTTTTCCCCGCCGTATTCAACCGGAACATCATGGATCTTCGGTTCCGGAATATCGATGTGGGCAATCAGGAATTTCTTCTCCCACAAAGAGGCAGTGAGCGCCTCGTATGAAGTTTTCTTCCTGTCAAAGAGAATGAGGCAGGATCTGAAGGAGGGTATGATATCGGTTATTTCTTCCAATTGGAGGGACTTCAGAAAAAAATAATAGCGCCTTACTCTTTCGTGGATCTCAAAATCGATTTTTTCTCCGAATAGGATCCGTATACCCTCTTCGCCATACCTTGAAATGTCCATACGCTATAAGAGCTCTGTCAGTGGCTTAACGTGAATGTTTTCCTGTTCAAAATACGTCTTCAGCTTCTTTGCAGCGTCGATGCTTTCCAGGTTGTCGCCGTGCAAACACAAAGTGTCAATTTCCATATCCAGCCAGCGGCCGCTGACGCTCTTGATTCCCCTCTCTTTGACCATGAGTACCGCCCTCTTCGCGATTAGGTCCGGATCTTTCAACACCGCCTCTTTGTGTTTCCGTGAGAGAAGTTCTCCACCATCGCCGTAGTTCCTGTCCGGAAAAGCCTCAAGCGCGATTCTCACGCCCTTCTTCTTCAAGGCTTTCTTTAGCGCCGCCGTCTCCGGCGTGGTCAGCGTCAGAAAAATCACGTCCCCGAAGGCGCTCTTCACCATTTCAATGATCTCCAGAAAAAGGCTTTCCTCTTTGATCAGGTGATTATAGAGGGCGCCATGCATCTTTACGTGCTGCAATGGCATTTGATGAAAGGCGAGAAATCCCTGCAGGGCTCCCACCTGGTATACGATGGCGTTTATTAATTCCTTCCGGTCCATATCCAGGAACCGTCTTCCGAAACCCGGCAAGTCTGGATAGCCGGGATGCGCACCTGCCCTGACTCCGTGGTCCCTGCAGAGCCGCACCGTTCTTTCCATGACATTAGGGTCCGATGCATGAAATCCACAGGCGATATTGGAGGAGGTGATGTAGCGGATGACCTCTTCGTCCCTGCCGATCTTGTAAGCTCCGAAGGATTCCCCCATGTCGCAGTTAATATCTACAGCAATATCCATAGCCTTCTCTCAAGAGACTTCCGCTAAAAAAGCGGGCTGATGAATCCGTGTGTTCGATGACAGGAGTTTATTTAAAACTTCTCCTTCCAACTGTCAATGG
This sequence comes from Syntrophales bacterium, assembly GCA_049512055.1. Taxonomy (GTDB): domain Bacteria; phylum Desulfobacterota; class Syntrophia; order Syntrophales; family UBA2185; genus Fen-1135. Next base: position 7,658 of record JBEKXK010000026.1, read on the forward strand.
GAATATCGTCGTCAGATTACTCGACGGATTAGGCTTTTCATGTGCGGTATTCTTGCATCGATACCTGTCGTTTCAACCTCAACGCCTCCGTTATCCCACCCTCTTACCAGAGTTCATCAGCCCCATAAGATTATCACAGACGTCCGGCTTGAAATGTGATACATATTGAACAGCGGACTGATTTATTTGTCAAACCATGAAGAATGGGTGTGGCCGTTGAGCAGCGCCAATAATGATTTAGCACTCGTATTAAGCGGAGGAGGGGCGCATGCCGCCTATCAAGTGGGCTTTTTGCGTTCCCTGGCGGATCAATTTCCTGATCTCAATATTCCGATACTGACGGGCGTTTCCGCAGGCGCCATCAACGCATCGTTTATTGCCAATCATCAGGGCACCTTTGCGGAAGCTGTCGATGCACTCAGCGAGTTCTGGCTTAATCTTAAAATCGATCAAGTCTTTAACGTAGATGCAGGGACACTCTCAAAAAATGTTCTCCGTTGGGGGTTCTCTCTTTTTTCAGGAGGCATGTCCAGGACAAGGTCTCCGAAAGGATTGGTGGATACTACACCTCTCAGAAAAATGCTGCATAAGGGAATCACATCATCGGACGGCGGAATAATAGGGATACGCGAAAATATACGACAGCAAAAACTAAAAGCCCTCGCCATCACAGCCACAAACTATGAGACAGGTCAAACCATTACATGGGTTCAAGGGAAGAATATCGAGATGTGGGAAAGGCCGGACAGACACAGCGTCATGACAGATATCACCGTCGAGCAAATTATGGCTTCCACGTCTTTGCCAATTTTCTTCCCGGCCATCAAGGTTGAAGGTTCATGGTACGGTGATGGTGTTATCCGTCAATCAGCGCCGCTCTCGCCTTCTCTGCATCTCGGTGCAGGGCGAATCCTGGCAATTTCGACCCGCTATAAACCCTTTGTACAAGAGGCACGTTCTAAAGCGAGTCGCCGTTATCCGTCCATCGCACAGATCATGGGCATCCTCATGAATGCTATTTTTCTGGATTTCCTGGACCAGGATGCACTGGGACTGGAGCGTGTCAACCGCGTCCTTGCCAACACATCATCAAGAGAAGACCTTAATCTCCGATTGGTTAGGGCATTTGTATTGCGTCCCTCTGTCGATTTAGGAACGATAGCAGGAAAATATGAACGCGATCTGCCCCGACTGTTTCGTTTCTTAATGCGTGGACTCGGTACTCATGAAACGGAAAACTTTGATTGGCTGAGCATGGTCATGTTCGTTCCGAGCTATATACGAAATCTCATGGAAATCGGCGCAGCCGACGCCAACGCCCGCAAAGAAGAGATGGCGGCATTGCTCGCATCATAGTGAGACTCAAAATACTGCCATCGTCTAAGAAACTTCCCCTTGTCATTTCGAACGAAGTGAAGCAGTCCTATGCCTCGCAACAGGCAGTATTTTTTGATATTGCCATCGTGTTTCTCTCCCCACAATGACAAGCTGAGAATGTCGCCGTTTCGGGCTATTTTCATCCTTTCTCTCATGCTGAATAAGATTTTTTTCATCAATAAATCAGGTGCTCCTCTATGGAATCAGCTCACAGCATTATGTAGATTTATTCTTAGAAATCTCGAAATGGAGGTGATCGGTATGGGAGACCTGGTCTATTTTGAACTGCCGGCGGATGACCCGGCAAGGGCGAAAAGATTTTACAAAAAACTTTTTGACTGGGAATTCGAGAAAGTTCCCAAATGGGACTACTGGATGATCAAGACCGGCGGCAAAGATGCGCTTTACGGTGGTTTGACAAAACGAGAAAAGACCAGAAAGGCAGTCGTCAATTACATCGATGTCGATTCCGTGGAGAAATGCAGCATGAAGATCGAAAAGGCCGGTGGAAAGATTCTCGTTCCCAAAATGCCCGTTAAGGGATGGGGATATTATGCCATCTTCAGAGACACGGAAAATAATATCCTGGGCATCTGGGAGGATGACGAAAGCGCAAAGTGAGATGATTCAGGGAAAGGGTGAGTGAGAAAGACCCACGATGGGCGGGCCTGGATTCCCGATCAGAGCATGCCCGCAAATATTCTTGTCGGGCGCGTCCATGCCCACGCCGATAATTGATGATATTGCCACGGCTATTTGCGCCTCGCAGTAACAATCTCGGTCCGGGGGTGATAGTAATCTTTGCTTCTCGCGCGGGCATCATGTATTGCCATTTTTCTTTTTCCCCGCATTCCGCATCATAATATCACCCAATGAACCCAGCGACGCCGGGACCTCCCCTACATATTCTTGATAATCATCTGCAGACTTTTTCTCTATCTTTCGCGCTGCGTCATCACGCGCTTCCGCCTCCGGTATGGAAAGGGATATCCTCTTTTGATCCCGGTCTATCGCATCAATCCTCACTTCGATTGTTTCGCCCAATTTTACTACGTCACCTGGATGAACGATCCTCTTTCCCTTTCCCAGTTTCGAGATGTGAAGAAGGCCGTCAATCCCCGGCCCCAGATTGACGAAGGCGCCGAATTTCATCAGACGCACCACGGTTCCTGTATGAAAAGTCCCTTCCGGGTATTTTGCTTCTGCTTCATTCCAGGGATCGGATAATGTCTGTTTTAGAGAAAAACTGACACGATTGTTTTGCGGATCCATCTTGGCAATGACTACATCGAATGTTTGACCGACGGACAGGCGCGCGTAAATATCTTCCACCCGATCCCAGCCAATCTCCGAGATCGGAAGGAGACCCTGTAAGCCGCCGATGTCCAGAAAGGCGCCAAAATCCCGGATGGAGACTACGGTCCCTTTTACGAGCATTCCCTCGTGCAATTCGGCCTTCCGCGCCTTTTCATCCCTTTTCTTCTGCTCCTCCAGAATGGCCCTGGCAGACAAAACGAGATTGCGCCCCCGCTCTCCGTATTCAGTAATTCTGAAAGGCAGGCGGCGGCCGACATAGTCTTTTGCATTCTCAGCACGCCTGATGTCTATCTGGGAATATGGACAGAAGCCCCGCATATCGCCTGCCAGTTTGATCTCGAATCCACCTTTGATCTCTTTCTCTACGACACCCTCAATGGGTATTCCGCTTCGCCAGACTTCTTCTATATGGATTCGAGCGGAATCTCCCGCTCCTATCCGCGTCGTAAAAAGTTTCTCGTTATGCTTCGACGAAAGGAAATAGGCTTCAACGGAATCGCCCTCCTTTACGGAAAGATTGCCATTTTCATCGGCCAATTCTTTTCTGTCGAGATAGCCTTCGCTCTTCCCTCCCAGATCGAGGAATATCCAATCCTGAGTGATTTTGACGATGGTAGCTTCAATCTTCTGACCCGGCTCCAGGAAATCTTTTCGCACCTCGGTTTCTTCGAACAGTTCCGCAAAACTTTTTTCTTCGTTTGATTCAATCTTTTTCTCTTCCACCATGTGACGTCATTCCTATCCTTAATTTATGTGATCATGACAACTGCATTTTGGAGACAGTGTACTTGATTATGGCGCTATTGACAATATAATTTCCGGGGCGCGTTGCGATGCATGCCTGAGCAAAATGTAGATCATGCATTCCTTGGCGATTGGAAAAAACGAGAAACCTTCATGTTGGTTTAATAATGTTGACAGGCAGGAACATATTCTCCTATACTTTCACGCAGGGCGTCACAAAGACTGGATTCCCGATGAGAGGCCGCCTACGAGCATATTTGTCGGGGCGGGAATGATAGAAGAAATGCAGGAGGAACGGTGAACTGGCCGGAAATAATGAAGCAATTTGCCGAGCTCGACTTATGGCCCTGTTCGGCCCTCGATAAGAAAAAAGATTTAGTGACCGTGTCGCCCTGCGGTGATGCCGATCTGGAAGCACTGGCGCGGATGTACGACACCTATGAACCAAAGGCCGCCATTCAGGGTCTGCCCCCCGTCGACCAGAAAACGCGCACCGAGTGGATTCGCAGTTGCCTCCGCACTGCGATGAATCTCAAGGCCGAACTGGGTGGCGCAGTCATCGCCCACGGCATGCTCTTCCCCATGCCAAACCCGGATATAGTCGAGTTTACCCTCTTCGTCCACAATCAGGTCCAGAACCGGGGCATCGGCAGCATCGTCGCCTATCCGCTCTTTGCGGCGGCCAAGCGCCTTGGATACAGAAAAGTCTGGGTTTTCGAAAGCCGCAACAACGCGCGTGCACTGCGCATCTATTATAAAGTCGGCTTCCGCGAAGCCCGTCGCGAGGGCAACGAGCTGGAATTGGAACTCGACCTCGCGGGTGTCCCTGAAACGCCGGAGCTCTCCGACATTATCACGCCCGTAACGCCGTCAACGGGATTCATCAAATCGCCCGACTACCGCGAAGGCCAGAGCGTGCTGTCCGACACGCGCTCCGTCATCATCTACTCGCCACAATTCGAGGAATTCATCATCGAGAGAGACCATCCCTTCATCACCTCCCGTTCCCGTCTCTTCCTTGACATGTGCAAGCGCCACGGCCTCCTCCACTTGCCCGGCACCCAGATCATGGAACCCTCACCCATCGATGAAAATTCAGTGCTCGCCTTCCATGACGCCCATTACTATCACTACCTCGTCATGGCCTCCATGGGCGTATTCAACCCGCGCCTGCTCTCTTACGGCATCGGCACGGGCGACAACCCTGTCGCGCGCGGCGTGCTCGAATACTCCATGCTCGCCGTCGGCGCCTCCGTCATGGGCGCCGATCTGCTGATTTCACAGCCAAGCATCGACCTCGTTTTCAGTCCCACAGGCGGCTTCCACCATGGCGGCCCCAATTACGCCTCCGGATTCTGCTACCTCAACGACGTTGTCATAGCCATCAAATATCTTCTCCAGCAGGGACGCCGTGTCCTTTACTTCGATATTGATGCGCACCACGGCGACGGCGTCCAGTTCGCGTTCTACGACGAGAGCCGCGTCCTCAAGATATCCCTCCATGAATCCGCTCGCACCCTCTTTCCCTGGAACTCCGGATTTGAAAATGAACTTGGCGAAGGCCGCGGCTACGGCTACAATGTGAACGTCCCGCTTGCACCCGGCACAGAGGACGAAATCTACGGCGAAGTATTCCGCCGCATCGTCTCGCCGCTGGCCCGCACATACAAACCAGATGTCTGCGTGCTCTCAGCCGGCGTTGACTCCATGTACACCGATTCCATGTCGCATCTTTCTCTCACGAACAATATCTACGCCGAAGTCATTTACGGGATTCGCCGGCTCGTGCCCAAGATGCTCATGCTGGGCGCGGGCGGCTACAACCCGAAGAGCATAGCCCGCGACTGGACACTCGCATGGGCTGTGCTGCACAATGCAGAACCCGACGGAGACTACTTCGGCCAGATGGGCGCCCGCGGCGCGGCGGCCATTGAAGGCTCATCTCTCCGTGATCCGTATCCTTTCATCTCTCCCTCCAAGATTGCCGAGGCGCGCGCTGAGGCCAGCCGCGTTATAGCCTTCCTTGAGACAAATGTCTTCCCCATCCATAGCCTCACGGCGCAGCCCGCGTGATGCTTGGTCGGCGGCGTATGCCCGCCATCGTGCAAACGACAGCAAAGAAACTAAGTAAGCTTTACGGACATGACTTCTTATTTGTGAGCGTGCACAGAGGAGGGCGGAGACTGCCTTTATGGCTTATAGTACATAAGCTTACGGGCGTAGGGAGCGACAAGTCCGCTGAGATGGCCCATCTCAGAGTCTTTCATCGGAGCAAATGACCAGGCGCACCTCACATTCTCTTCAAGCTGTGCGATGGTATCGCAGCCAATGACCGCCGTTGTCACAGGATGAGACAGGGCAAAACGGTAGAAGGGTTCTATCGTACCGATTCCGGGAATTCTTGATGCCATTCCTCTGATATAGACCTTCATGGCAATGATCCCCATGTTCTTTTGCAGGGCAAACGGTATGAGGTCGTCGATGAAATTCAGATATTGCGGTTCTGCGGGATTGACGGGCATAAGTACTGTATCGAAGTCGGCAAGCTCAATGCAGCGCCTGAGGATCCATGGATTTTCATGGCCGGTGATACCGATGAAACGGACAAGACCCTTTTCCTTCGCCTCTACAAATGCTTCCAGCGCGCCTCGCGGCGAGGTGACCTCTTCAATGTCCTCTTGGGTTCTCATGTCATGCATCTGCCAGAGGTCGAGATGGTCAGTGTTCATGGTCTTGAGAGTATCGCGTAGATGCGCATGAGCGCCCTTCCAGTCACGGGCGTGGGACTTGCCCGCAAGGAAGATATCCTTCCTCCGCTCTTTCAACGCCTTCCCGTGATATGCTTCGCATCCTGCATAGGCCTTGGCCGAATCAAAATAATTAATCCCGAGATCAATGGCCCGGTTGATCAGCTCATAAGCCTCCTGTTCGTGGCCGTATGTCCGAAGGACACCCTCGCCACCAAGACCCAGGATAGTCACATCCGCGTTGGTTTTGCCGAGTCTTCGTTTCGGGATCATATGGGCACCGACGCGCGTTGATGAAAAAGCTGCTCCGTTGATGAGAGAGTATAGGAAGAAGTCGGTCGCGCGTCAAGAGGAAAGGAAAACGCTACGGTCGGCATTCCTTGACATACAATCGGCTTCTCTCTATACTCTCGCCCATGTTCTTTTCCGGGAACACCGGGAATGTCTGAACACTTGGGAGAAAAGTCATGAAAAGTCTGGGAACGCGTTTCCTTCTGCCTTTTGGATTGCTCGCAGTACTGTTTTCCGTGTTTATTCTTTATCAAACCTACGACGCAAGCCGAAAGCACGCCAACGAACTCGTTAATCAGCAGGCCGACCTGGCTCTGGAATTTGATCTGGCGATTCGCAACTATGTGGGACAGAAGATCCGGCCCAATGTGGAGAAATTGATGGGCAGGGACGGCTTCAACCCGGAGACAATGTCCACCTCCTATATTTCGAAAAACATATTTGAGGACGTAAGAAAGAAATTCCCCGATTACATCATCCGCTTCTCGTCCGAAAACCCGCGGAACCCCGCCAATTTGGCCGACACGGAAGAACTGAAGATGATCAATTACTTCCGTGCGAATCCACAATTCAAAAGACGAACCGACAAGGTCGAGATTAACGGCAGGCTTTACCTCGTTCATTTCACACCCAGGTTTTTGACGGGCGAATGCATGCGCTGCCATGGCGACCCTAAGGACGCACCGGCGGAACTTGTGAAACGGTATGGATCGAAAGCAAGTTTCTACCGGAAGGTAGGGGACGTGGCAGGACTCGATATGGTCGCAGTGCCCATTGAGAAGGTGAATGCCGCCCTCGCCGCCGAGATGCGTCACCAGACGATTATTTTGGTAGCAGGTCTTGCCCTCCTCTTCGGATTGATCATAGTCGTTTTCAGATTCTTGGTTACGAGGCGTCTGGCGGCTATCTCCGGACATTTTCAGGATATCGCTTCGCACACCGAGAGTCCGTGGATGACGCCGGTCACGGTCACAGGGACCGACGAAATCAGCGTCCTCGGTTCCGCCTTCAACAAACTGCTCGAACAATTGCGCGCCTCTCATGCCTCGCTCGAAAAGCGCGTCGACGAGCGTACCGCCGAATTGGGACAGGCCAATGCGGACTTGCGGAAGGAGGCGGTGATACGCAGGCAGGCGGAAGATGAATTGAGAAAATATTCCGAAGAAATCAGCGATCTCTATAATAACGCCCCCTGCGGCTATCATTCTCTGGGTCCGGACGGCACCTTCCTGCAGATGAATGACACAGAGCTCCGATGGCTGGGCTATACCCGGGAGGAAGTCATCGGAAAGATGAAATGGAGCGATTTGTTGGCCCCGGAATATCTTGGCATTTTCCATAAAACCTTTCCTGTCCTCAAGGAGCGAGGATGGATGGACAATCTTGAGTTCGAACTCATACGCAAGGACGGCACCAGATTGCCAGTGCTTTTGTACGCATCGGCCATTAAAGATGATAAAGGTCACTACATTATGAGCCGCTCCACCCTCTTCGACATCACTGAACGCAGGCAAGCCGAACAGGAGCGAAAGATACTCGAGGAGCGCCTGCAGCGAGCGGAGAAAATGGAAGCATTGGGCACATTGGCAGGCGGAGTCGCACACGATCTCAATAATGTTCTGGGCATCGTAGTTGGTTATTCAGAGCTGCTTCTGGAGAGAATCGACGAATCAAACGCCATAAGACCCCATGTCGTGAATATCATGAGCGGCGGCCAGAGGGCTGCTGCTATTGTTCAGGATCTGCTGACTCTGGCACGAAGAGGAGTACATACCGGCAAGGTTATCAATCTCAACAACATAGTGATTGATTTTCAAAAATCTCCCGAGTTTGAGAAGATATCTTCATTTCATCCGAATATTCAGGTGAAGACCAGCCTGGAGGCGGGCCTGTTGAATATAATGGGTTCCCCCGTCCATCTTGAAAAGACCGTGATGAACCTCGTTTCCAATGCCGCTGAAGCTATGCAGAACGGGGGTACGTTAATTATTGCAACAAGCAATCAGTATCTGGACAGACCCATTGAAGGCTATGATGATGTAAGGGAGGGTGACTATGTTGTTCTTTCCGTATCTGACACGGGAGAAGGCATAGCGGCTTCCGATCTTAAGCGTATCTTTGAGCCGTTTTATACGAGAAAGGTTATGGGGAGAAGCGGAACCGGATTAGGATTATCTGTGGTCTGGGGAACGGTGAAGGACCATGATGGCTATATCGACGTACGCAGCGAGGAAGGCAAGGGAAGCACCTTCACGCTCTACTTCCCGGTTACCAGAGAGGACATGGTCAGTGATCAGAAGGCGGTATTGCCTGAATCATACGCGGGCAGGGGGGAATCGATTTTGGTAGTGGACGATGTGAAGGAGCAGCGGGAACTGGCCACGAACATGCTGACGAGGCTCGGCTATCAAGTTAGCGCTGTTGCAAGCGGGGAAGAGGCTATCGGATATATCAAGACCAACGGCGTTGATCTTATGGTCCTGGACATGATCATGGACCCCGGCATTGATGGGCTCGAGACATATCAACGGGTTATCAAAATCAACCCGAAGCAGAAGGCCATCATTGTGAGCGGATTTTCTGAAACGATTCGGGTTAAGAAGGCCCAGGAGTTGGGAGCCGGCGCCTATGTCAAAAAACCATACGTCCTGGAAAAGATTGGTTTGGCCGTTAGAAATGAACTTGATAGATTATGAACTTAATCTATCCACCGTTAAGTCTCGATAATCCCGAATCATAAAATAAGCCCCTTTGCGAAGATGCGCAGAGGGGCTTTGGCGAGGATCACAGATCGTGAAAAGATCTTTTATGTTTTCCGCGTGGGGAGGATTATCTCAGACATCCTTTCTTTTCAACCAGGCATCCTGATATAACCTGCCGATGCAGGCGAATATGGCCAGGAAAAACAAGCCTAACATGAAGTTGGGAGAAGTGCCCAGAAGTTCGTCCAGCTTATGTCCCGCATAGAGGAAAAGGAATGAGGCGATCACAATCACAAACCCCCATGAACTCAGCATGAAAATCGCCCGGTACATCTTGCGGTCTTGGTTTGTCCTGTGAGTGGCTAACATGGCCTTATCCTCCTTTCCTCAAGAGATAACCATACTGCCCTGAACGCCGGGCTCTTTAATTTCCTTAGCTTACCAAAGTCTTGATGGCATTGAAAACCGGTGCCGTAAACAGGGCAACAAGAATTGTATACATTGCGAACACGCCCATCAGTTCACCGGCATAAAACCTCGTATATTTTTGCTTCAGGGAGATGACCATCATCCCGCCAATTATCAAACAACCAAGCTGAAAATACGGGAATTCGCTCACACTGGCTGTTGCATACTCGGCGAAACCGAATGTCGCCGTCATCAATACTACGAATACCGCCAGGCCTAATGTCTTAACTGTCTTTTTCATGATCTGTTTCCTCCAATGTTTCTGATTTATTTGCCATTATACAAGCGCAACATCCGTGCCAGCTTTATGAGATTCTGCGTAATTATCTGTAACGTGCTTAATATACAGGTGTATCCCGGTTTGTGGAGACATTTGGATAAGGCGTTAGAACTCTGAAAAGCGAGAAGTATTTAAAGAAACATTCAACGCTATTGAATGAAATGAGAAATCAGATGACGGCAATGATGCGTGTCCTGCGCTGCATCGGGAATGGCGCTATTGAAGCTCTCCGCAACAAGCGAAGGTGTTTGCGCTCGCTACCGGATTCAACTTCATCCTGGGCTCTTCGTCCCTATGAAATTGCAGGGGCCGAATTTCAATCATTTAATTTGAGAAAAATCCTCGTATAGAAAAATCAAGTTGTATTATACTTTTTTCTCACTTTGCACCTGCCCCTGAATTTACAGATACGTTACAGACCATATGGCGTCAGGATAGTCCTTTGCTGATCAAAATTCGATAACTCAAAGGAGGAAGTAAAATGGATCAAGAACTGCCTCGTATCCTGAGTCCCAATCTCGGTTGTCCTATCATCATCTCCCCGGAGGACCTGGAATCCAAAGGGTTCGATGTCGTCATGGCCGAAGAAGATGATCATCGCAACGGACAACTCTCCATCCGGGCAAAACCGTCCTTCGCCGGCGAGGACATTGAATGCTTTTTAGAACTTTCAGAAGAAAGTTAAGATCCATAAAATAAATAGAGGCGGTTTTATTATGATAACGAGAAGTTTGGTTCTTGCAACTGCTGTGAGCCTTATTTTTGCTGTATCGGAATTTGCGGCGCCCAATTATCAGGAGGGACTCTGGGAGATGACGACCACGGTGAATATGCCGGGCATGCCGAAGGAAATGCTGCGCCCCATGAAGAACACCATCTGCATGACCAAGGAGAATGCCGTGCCCCAGCCGAAGGAAAAGGGTGAGCAGCAATGCAAGATGACAGACCAGAAGACGGTCGGCAACAAGGTCTCCTGGACTATGACCTGCAAGAACGGCACGGTCAGCAAGGGTGACATAACCTACAGCAAGACCTCATTTAACGGAACCCAGACTACGACGACGAGTCAGGGCGGCAAACAAATGACCGTTAAAAGCACAATGAGCGGCAAGTACATAGGCCCCTGCACTAAATAGACATTGTGCTATGAAAGCAGCCGTTTGTGCTCCCCGTTCCGGCGGCTTTCTTTGTCCCGGGTTTTCTGCGCCGTCAACTGATTCGCCGTTGAGTAGACGGCAACGTGAATAACCATTACTGAAATGGCCATTCATGAAAGTTCGCCTTACAGAAGCGACCACAGCAGGAGGTGCAAATTTCTATGATACGTACCCGCTTTACGGAACTATTCGGCATCAAGCATCGCATCGTGCAGGGAGGGATGCAGAATGTCGGCTGCGCGGAACTCGCTTCTGCAGTGGCTAATGCCGGGGCACTCGGTGTCATTACGGCAATCACCCAGCCTACTCCTCGTGACCTTTTAAAGGAGATCGAACGCGCGCGACAGATGACTGACAAACCGTTCGGCGTGAACCTGACGATCCTGCCTGCCATCAAGCCCATACCGTATGAAGACTATGCCCAGGCCATTGTTGACTCCGGTATTAAGATTGTCGAGACTGCAGGGAATAATCCAGAGAGATTCCTGCCTGCATTCAAGCGGGCCGGCATTAAAGTCATCCATAAGTGCACTTCCGTCCGCCATGGACTCACTGCCGAGAAGATTGGCTGCGACGCCGTCAGTATCGATGGTTTTGAATGTGCCGGTCATCCGGGCGAAGATGATGTTCCCGTTCTGGTGCTCATTCCTGCCGCGGCAGATAAAATCAAGATACCCATCATAGCATCAGGCGGGTTCGGCGACTGTCGCGGCTTGGTTGCCGCCCTCGCCCTAGGCGCTCACGGTATCAACAGGGGCACCCGTTTCCTGGCAACGAAGGAAGCCCCTGTTCATGAGAATATGAAAAGAAAGATCGCAGATTCCGACGAACGGCAGACGACTTTGATTCTTCGAACGTTGAGACATACTGGGCGTGCCTACCGCAACAGCGTCGCGAACGAGGTTCTTGAGACGGAAGCCCGCCCAGGCGAAACTGAATTAGCAGACATTTTGTCCCTTGTTTCCGGTGAAAGGAGCAGAAAGGTCATAACAGGCGGGGACATGGAAGCCGGCATCTGGTGGACCGGCATGGTCATGGGACTGATCCGTGATATACCGACAGTGAAAGAACTCATTGAGAGAATCGTAAACGAAGCCGAGCAGCTTATTAAGGCGAGACTCCCGGCGCTTGTGTATTGATTTCATGTTCATTTACATTCGCATATCCAACTGGCATAAAGGCTCAAATAGAGGTTGGTTCGCCAGAATTTTGTGGAGCCTTTTTCATTGACATTTTTTTGCCTTCTGCATTATTGTCTCCAACGGTTACACCACACACCTATGCGAAAGGGAGAAATCGTGGCATGTACGAAGAAAAACCCTGGCTGAAATTTTACGGCGAAATCCCGGCATCCATCAATTACCCGCGAGTGACCATGTATGAAGCGGTCATGAAGACCGTGGAACGGTGTCCGGAAGCCACCGCTTATGATTTTTTCGGGTATTCCTCAACTTATAGGCAGTTCGGCCATGACATCGACCGCTGCGCGGATGCACTGGCCTCACTCGGCATGAAGAAGGGAGACAGGATTACCATCTCCATGCCTACGACACCTCAAGGGATCATCTGTTTTTATGCGGCGAACAAGCTCGGCGCCGTAGCGGCCATGATTCATCCTCTCTCCACGGCAAAAGAGATCGAGTTCTATCTGAATTCGAGCAGGAGCCGCTTTGCCCTGACCCTGGACGCATTCTACGGCAAATTCAGGAAGGTCAAAGACAGAACGCCACTCGAAGTTTTGATTTTGACCCGTATACCCGATTATCTCAAGGGAATAAGAAAGCTTGGCTTCAATCTGACGAAGGGACGGAAGATCCCGCCGGTTCCTAAAGACCCCATGGTGACGTGGTGGGGAACACTTATGAAAGGCCCCTACCCCAAGGCTGCAAAGGCCCGCATGGATACGGATGAGATGGCGGTGATCCTCTACAGCGGAGGAACAACGGGCATCCCCAAAGGAATCATGCTTTCCAACATGAACTTCATCAGCGAAGGCATGCAGGTCTCTGTTATCGGAGGCCTCACGGAAAAGGACACTCTCCTCGCCATCCTTCCTATCTTTCATGGCTTCGGCCTCGGCGTTTGCGTGAACGCTTGCTTCATGGGCGGGGCCAGGAGCCTCCTCGTTCCCCAGTTCACGCCGGAGACTGTGGCCAAACTGATCAAAAAGAGGCGTCCCACTTTCGTGATCGGAGTACCCACCCTTTTTGATGCCCTGGGAAGGAATCCCGGTTTCCAGAAGACCGATCTGAGTTGTCTCAGGGCCACCTTCAGCGGCGCCGACACTCTGCCGCGAGCTGTCAAGGAGCGCTTTGAAAAGATCGTTAAAGAACAGGGGGGAACCTGCCAGCTCCTCGAAGGGTATGGCCTTACGGAAGCGGTAACGGCCATCATGGTTACTCCCTTTGACCACTACCGGGAAGGAAGTATCGGCGTTCCTTTCCCGGATATGCTCGCCAAGATTGTGAGAACCGGAACACTGGAAGAAGCCGATGCAGGGGAAGAAGGCGAGATATGCATCCATGGCCCCGCAGTCATGTTGGGCTATCTGGACAACCCGGAAGAAACGGCAGAGACACTAAAGAGACACCCCGATGGAAACGTATGGCTCCACACCGGCGACATAGGCACCATGGATGAGGACGGATTCTTCTACTTCAAGGTCAGACAGAAACGGATGATCAAATCATCCGGCATGAACGTCTACCCCGCCCAGGTAGAAGACATCCTGTGCCTGCATCCCGAGGTAGAAGGGGCATGCATCATCGGTGTTCCCGACGAAGCCCAGGTGCAACGCATAAAGGGCTTCGTGGTCCTGAAGGACCCGGTAAAGGCAGGCCCGGAGATGGAGGGTGCGCTCATCGATCACTGCCGGGAGCATCTCATCAAGTGGAGCTGCCCGCGTGAGATTGAATTCCGCAAGACCCTGCCCATGACCATTGTCGGCAAGATCGCCTATAAGGTTCTGGAGGAGGAAGAGATCGCAAATTTGAAGAGTAGCGGGAAATATGCGGGAGAGTGAAACGAGGAGATTCGTGAATGAAAGAACGGGATGAATTTTACGAAATATTGAAAGACCCCGGATCTTACGGCAGGAAGATGAAGGAACAAGGCCGGAAGATTGTAGGATACTTTTGTTCCTATACACCGGAAGAGATCATATACGCCGCGGGTGCGCATCCTTTCAGGATTTTCGCTTCAGGGGAAAACATTCACTTTGCCGACGCACATTTCCAATCCTACTGCTGTTCCCTGGTGCGGGGAGCCCTCGAAGGGGCGCTGGCAGGCAATCTTGATTTCCTCGTCGGGGCCGTTTTCCCGCACACGTGTGATTCTATCCAGCGGCTCTCCGATATCTGGCGCATGAATGTGAAAGGGCCTTTCCACGCCGACATAGTGCTGCCCGTGAAGCTAAATACGGAAAGCGCCAAGGCATACATGATGGATGTCCTGAAAAAATTCAGGGATGAGCTTGCCTCGCACCTGCGCGTGGAGATCACGGACGACAAGTTGAAGAACGCCATTGAGACATTCAACACTATCAGGGCTTCTCTCAAACGGCTGTATGAGATGAAAGCCGAAGATCCCGGAGTCATCAGCGGCAGCGATCTCTATGTGATTGTCAAGGCTTCCACGATGATGGACCGTGACCATCTGACCGGGGTTCTTCCGGCAGTTATCGAGGAACTCGAAAAGAAGAAGGGGAACGCAAATCTATCTGCGGGCAAGCGCATAGTCCTGGCCGGAGGCGTTTGCAACCACCCCGATATTTACCGGATCATTGAAGAAGCCGGCGGGGTCGTCGTCTGGGATGATTTCTGCACCGGCTCAAGATATTTTGAGGAATTGGTAAGAGATAACGCAGATCCCATTGCCGCTATTGCCGGACGTTATATTGAGAGGCCCGTGTGCCCGGCAAAACATGCCGGGATATTCACCCGGGGTGAAAATCTTCTGAAGATCGTAAAAGAAAAAGACGCCCGTGGTGTCGTCTTTTTTTTCCTCAAGTTCTGCGACCCCCATGCCTTTGACTATCCCTACATGAAGGAATTTCTCGATAGGGAAGGCATCCCGAGCATGATGTTCGAAGTGGAGGATCAGCTCCCTTCGGAGGGCCAGTTGCGCACGCGTTTTGAGACATTCGTCGATATGTTATGAAATATTTTCTGGAATGAAAAAACCAAAAGTGAGACGTCTATGAATAAGATGCCGGAGATCGTGCTCTTCTTTCTCGCGAAAATCAAAAAACTTGCCCTCCATTTCAAGAAGAAAAAGAAGATGAAAGAGATCATGATGGTCTACTACATGGAGGCAAAGAGCGCCCGCATCAGCGGCAGGAAGGTTGCCTGGATTACGAGCGGCGGCCCCGTCGAACCCCTCATCGCGATGGATGTAATTCCCGTCTATCCGGAAAACCACGGTGCAATGATCGGGGCGAGCAAGATGGGGACTGACCTCTGTGAAAAGTCGGAATCTATGGGATATTCAAGCGACCTCTGTTCCTACGCCCGCTCGGATATCGCCTGCGCAACGGTGAACGGTGGCCCTATCGGAGGCCTTCCCCGTCCCGACATGCTCGTCTGCTGCAACAATATCTGCGGGACAGTTCTGAAATGGTACGAGGTTCAGGCCCGCTACTTCAATGTTCCCCTTTTCATCTTCGATACACCATTCTGTCATGTAGGCTATGCCGAAGAGGCCCGCAGATATGTCCGCAGGCAGCTCGATGAATATGTCCTTTTCCTGGAAAAGGCATGCGGAAAGAAAATGGACAGCGACCATTTAAAGGCTGTGGGAAAGTTATCCCTTGAAGGACAGCGGCTCTGGCAGGCCGTGCTGGCGACGGCCGCAAACAGTCCCGCACCGATGACGGCCTTTGATGCCTTTTACCATCTGGCCTTGATAGTAACCTTGAGAGGAACACCGCTGGTGATCGACTATTACACCCAGCTTTTGGAAAAGATGAAAGACCGCGTGGCCAGAGGGATCGGGGCCATTCCCAATGAGAAGTACAGGCTCCTCTGGGACAATATCCCCATCTGGCCCAGGACGCGCTGGCTCTCGGAAAAGCTGGCTTCACATAACGCCTGCCTCGTGGCGGACACCTATACCTCCGCATGGTGCGGCACAACGAAGTACATCAACGAGAATAACTTCTTTGACTCCATGGCCGAGGCCTATACGCGCATCTATCTCAACATCGGCGTGGATGAGATGGCCCGGATAGTGATCGAGATGGTGGACACGTATAAGGTCGACGGCATCGTAATGCATTCGAACCGGAGCTGCAAACCTTATTCCCTGGGCCAGTATGATATCCAGAAGATCGTGGAGAAGGAAAGAGGGATTCCCTGCCTGATGATTGAGGCAGACATGGTGGATGAGCGGAGCTTTTCAGAGAGCCAGGTTTCCACGCGCATCGATGCCTTTATGGAAATAATCAAGCAGCGAAAAGGTGCTTAGGCAGCAGATGGGTAAGAGCAATTGATGATTACAGCAGGAATTGATATCGGATCCATCACCACAAAGGCCGCCGTCATGTCCGAAGGGAAGATACGCGGCACAAGGGTCATCTTTACCGGGTACAACGCGGAACAGGCCGGTACGAAGGTGTATGAGGAGCTGCTGAGAGAACTTGGCGTTGAGAAGTTTGACGTCAGGAGAGTCGTGTCCACAGGATACGGGAGGAACAGCGTAAAGTTCATGGACAAGGCAATGACGGAGATCATCTGTCACGGCGCGGGCGCCCATTATTTGAATCCCCGTGCCCGCTCCGTCATTGATATCGGCGGTCAGGACAGCAAAGCCATCGTCCTCGACGAAAAGGGGAAGGTTAAAAACTTCGCCATGAACGACAAGTGCGCCGCCGGCACAGGACGCTTCCTCGAAGTTATGGCGAGGGCGCTGGAGGTGGACCTCGACGGATTTGGAGCCCTCTCCCTGAGAGCAGGCGATCCCTCCAGAATCAGCAGCCTCTGCACGGTCTTTGCAGAATCTGAAGTCATCTCGCTCATCTCAAAGGGCGAAAAACGGGAGAACATTATTGCCGGCATACACGAGTCCATCGCCGCAAGGATAGCGGCTATGGCAAACCGTTTGCGGATTGCACCTCTCGTGGTGATGACGGGCGGCGTGGCAAAGAATATCGGTGTCGTGAAGGCCCTCGAGAGAAAGATCGGGATGACCGTCGAGGTCACGGAATATGCCCAGGTGAATGGGGCCATCGGCGCCGCCTTCCTGGCCGCGGGTTTGAAATAGAAATATCGTTCGTCAGGATGACGGTATAGAATGTTCCCGCCGCTTCACAAAGGAAGCCTGCACAGGCAGAATCGGGCATTCACTTTTGTCTTATCTTATCGGCCATTTTGCAGGTAGCTTTTTACCTCTTCTTCCTTCAGCAGGACCCGCAGGCCACCTTCGACCAGGGCCGACATCTCGTCTTCACCGGGATAGACGAAGACAGGTGCAAGGAAACCGACCCTCTCCCTGATCCAGTCAGTAAGCATCTCTGAATGGGCCAGTCCGCCTGTCAGTATGATTCCGTCGACTGCGCCTTGCAAAACAACACACATGGCGCCGATGTCCTTGGCAATCTGATAGGCCATGGCTTCATAAATCAGTTTCGCCCTTTCGTCTCCCGCGTTGATCATGTCGCGGATCTTCTGCCCATCCGTTGTGGAGAGATATGCCGCGAGGCCGCCCTGCCCCACAAGCCGGCCCTGTATCTCTTTCTTGTCAAGCTTTCCCGAGAATGCAAGATTGAGCAGATCTATTGTAGGAAGGGAGCCGGCTCTCTCCGGCGTCAAAGGTCCTTCTCCGAGTCCATGGGTACAGTCAATGACCCAGCCTCTTTGATGGGCGCCGATGGTGATGCCTCCGCCCAAGTGGACTACGACGAGGTTCAGCTCCTCATATTTTTTGCCCATCTCCTGAGCAAGTCGCCTTGCCGCAATCTTCTGGTTCAGAGCGTGAAAGGCGCTCTTCCTTTCAATTTCGGGAAGGCCGGATATTCTGGCAAGAGGCTGGAATTCATCTGTGCTCGGCGGGTCGATGACTATGGCCGGCATGCCGTATTTTCTCGCAATAGCAAGGGCCATGGCCGGCCCCAAGGCCGAAGGATGCATTCCGTATTTGCCTTCCAGGAGATCTCTGCACATGTCGTCATCGATCATGTAAGCGCCCGCGGGCGCCGGTTTCCCCAGTCCGCCGCGACTGACGATCATATCGATCTCATTCAAGCTGATCTCATTTCTTGCAAGAAATTTAAGAAGGTCCTCCTCCCGGCGGGGAAGCTGTTCACCGATCGATTTATACGAAGCCAGCGCTTCGCTGCTGTATCGAATCGTTTCGAGCACGGCATGGTCTCTGCCGGAAAACCAGCCCACCTTAGTCGATGTCGAGCCTACATTGATGACAAGCAGATGATGTTCTTTCTTCATCATTTCTTTCCTTCCCTCAGAGCAAGGATGCCAGGGCAATTTCCACAAGCCGGTTCTCCCGGGAGACGAAGGGAAGATTGATGATCACGGGCTTCGTCATTCCCATGAGCACACCTGCCATTTCCATTTTCCCGAGAAAAACGAGGGACTGGGCGAGCAGATAGCCGCTCTCGATATCGGGTACGAGATAGATATCGGCGTTTCCGGTGACGTCGCTTTTAAGCCCTTTTCTTGCCGCCGCCACATGGCTCAAGGCGCAATCGATATCGAGGGGACCTTCGACGACGGCGTTTCCGAACTGCCCCCTCTCCGCCATCTTGGAGAGGATGGCGGCGTCAAGCGTCGAGGGGATGTTGGGATTCACCTGTTCGATGGCGGCAAGGACCGCCGCTTTCGGCGCCTCGATCCCCAGCAGGCCCGCCAGCTTTATTGCATGTACAAGGATCAACTGCTTTTCAGTCACACCCGGATAATTATTCACGAACGTATCCGTCACAAGAATCAGTTTGTCGCTCTTTGGCAACTGGAAGACCGATATGTAACTTGCCAGCTTGTCCTTCAAGAGGCCTGTCTTTGCATCGAGAACGGTGTTCATGAACATCTTCTGACCATCGGCTCCCTGCATGAGCATATCCGCACGCCCTTCACGGACGAGCGCGACTGCCGCCCGAAGAGACCCGCCGGAATCTTTCACATCCACGATTTCATGTTCCAGCGATTGAAGGGCGCTCTTTTTTACCAGGGCTTCCATCGCTTTGCCGTCACCCACCAGCACGGGAACGATAAGCCCCTCTATCGCCGCCCTGGAGATAATTTCCATTTCCGGCCTCTTCACCGATGAGATCGCCAGCCGTCTCTTCGCTGTCTCTTTCCTCGCCGCTTCCATAATATCCGCCAATGCGCCGGCCATTTCACCTCACCTCCTCTTCCAGCCTGTCGGCCACCACGACACCCATGGCAAGCTCGGTAATAATGGAATCGCTGAAGTCTGCGCGCGAGGGTATGCAGACCGCCCCCCTCGAGGTCACTGCAATGGAGCAGCGAGTCACGTCCAGGAAGAAATCAAGCTTGCACATGATGTTGCCCGTGTCGAGGCGGGGGACGAGGATGATATGCGGAATCTTCGCTAAATCGATGTCCCGGTAATCTCTCAGGCGGCCCTTCGGTCCCAGGAATATCTCCGTGAAGGAGGTCGCATCTACGATCTCGCATTCCCCGAATTCTCCCGCATCCGCGGCCTTCCTGAGCAATTTGTAATCCCGGTGGGAATCGAAGGTCCCGCCGAATTTCCTCTGGCCGGAAATAACAACGATCCTCGGTTTCTTATACCCGAGCAAATGATACAGAAAGACGGCGTTCCTGAGGATATCCACCTTCGTCCTGTAATCGGGCATTATACTGACACCGGTGTCCGTGAAGGCGGTCAGATAGCCCAGTCCGGGAATTTCCCAGAAGGAAACGACGCTCACCGTCATGCCGGATGCCGCCTTCGCTTCCGCCCTGATGATCGAGCGATAGACATAGGCGGTCGGAATCTGGCCTTTGCTCACGATAGACAGTTTCCCTGAAAAAAGCATGCCGATGCCGAGATCAGATATCCTTTGCCTGTCGTTTTCGATAATCCTTTCGAACCTGCTGATGTCGAACCCGACCTTTTGCCCCAGTTCATCCATCTTTTCCGCATTCCCGATGAGGACCGGCTCGATGTACCCCGCTTCCCAGCTTCTTTTCACCGCCAGCATGAATTCATCGTCTTCAGGGGCGAGGACGGCAAGCTTTTTCGGCCCTTTTTCTCCGGCAATTCTGGAGACATCATCAAGTGATCTAATCATCAAAGTCACCTCGTATGAAACTTGTTACTCGGAAGATATATTCCTTTCCGATTAGTATTAATTTCTTAAGCAAGGGACGAAAGATAGGAACGCAGATTTTGTTTTTTCGATAGGCCCAGTTTATGTCTGATATGGTAGCGGTAAACATTGACGGCACTGATGGAAATATTTAAAAATGCCGATATTTCTTCAGTTGTCTTTCCCTCCTTTATTAGATTGGCAACCTGCACTTCTCTCTTGGTAAGATTCAAGTAAGTGACTGACAATTTCTGAGCGAAGGGTGACATGATGTCCCTTAGATTGGATGCAAGGACATTCACATAAGACATACCCTGCAGGTCCACATGATTTTTTAATTTTTCCATGTGCGGCAGAATGAGCACTTTGATATTCGACAAGACTTTTTGTTCCAGTTCGTTTCTATCCTCGTCTCTCTGTTTCATCAAGACCCTCAGTGCCGAATTCATGTCCTCGAGTTCATGCGTCTTGACCTCGAGGTCCATCTCCCTCTTTTCCAGCGCCTCCTCCGCCCGCTTGCGTTCCGTAATATCCATGGAGTTTCCCAGAATGGCCGGTCTGCCCTTGTAAATAATAGGTGTTACTGTCTCCATGATCCAGTGAATATCACCGCTCCGGCTAATGATCCTGAATTCATGAGGAGAAGAGCGTTTCCCTTTGAGCATGTCTATTGCACACTGCTTGTGCTTCTCCCTGTCTTCGGGGTGGACAATGGAGTTCGATTTTTTCCCCATCAGCTCTTCCGGTGCGCACCCATAATATGAAGCGGCGTTAGGGTTTATCGACTGGAACTGGCCATCCTGCACTACATAGATGCCGACAAGGGATCCCTCTGTCAATGTCCGGAAAAGCTGCTCGTCTTCGCGCATTTTTACGGGCCCGTCTTTATGAATGCCTTTTTTCTTCATTTTTTTGACCGGCGCCTGTTTTTTCATGGCTTACGCTTTCACATTGGACCCATCCGGGGCCCACAAATAACATCGGTATATCTGAAATGCAAGCGCATGATATGCATCACAGTCAAGAGCCGGAAGGCCGTTCGACGGCCTTTCCTTAACGTGTACTATAGATCGATCGATTTAAATTGGTAATGGCCGCCGCGAATCGACAATAACAACTATGTTCTGTCAGTCCGGAGCACTACAATTTACAGAAAGAAATGTTGAAGCTCTCCGCAACTTGCTGCGGAGAATCATCGATTCTTAAGGAACCATATCGTTCGTCATTCGCTCGCTTACCCCGCAGCAAGCGAAGGTGTTTGCGCTCGCTACCGAATTCGATTACTCAGGTCAAGACGCCTGGATAATAATATGGACACTGACTATATCAGCGCGTCCAGATTGAAATCGCCGGTTTTGCCGGTTGCTGACTCTGAGTACCGAAGTATCAAGTTGACGGGTTTTGTCATATATGTAATATATGAAACGGCAAGTCAAATGATTCTTTAGTCTTTTCGGTGAAAGAATGCCATATAGTTTTTAAGTCCATTGATGACGGCAAATTGCTCCAGCAGTTGTTCATCCACCGGAACTCCACCCTTTGTGAGACTCCATAGCGAGGGAATGCACAATGAAAATTTCAGAAAAACCCATACATATGTATCCCTGGTACCTTCGTCCATTGTTCTGGAACCAAGAAAGAAAGTACGGAAAGGTACTGAAGTCCGCCCTCCTCTGGGCGAGAGTGCCCAAGTTTTTCATGGCGGTGGCAATTCTATATGGTGTGCTGGACAGGCGTGAAAGCCCCGTCGATCCTGTGTTGCGTTCTTTGGTCATGGTCAGGGTGTCACAAATAAGCTGGTGCCGCTTCTGTGTTGACATCAATGCATCTCTATTTTTCGAGAGAGTCGGCTCTCTCGAAAAGCTGGACGCCTTGGAAAAATGGAGGGAAAGTGAACTTTTCAGCAAGAAGGAAAAGGCTGTTTTGGAGTAAGCTGAGGCAATTACCTATCCGGGTCAACAGGTGAGCGATGAATTAATGGAGCGACTGCGGGAGTTCTTTGACGAAGATGGGATTGTCGAACTTACGGGTTTGATCGCTTTTCAGAATATGTCCAGCACGTTTAACAGCGCCCTCGACGTCCCCGCATAGGGTTTTTGTCGGCTTCCGTCTCCGCCCGCTAATTGACTAAAAACCTGATAACACAGGAAACAGATACTCCATTGCACATAAGCTCTTTTCCTGATATAGATTCATCACAGTCTTCCGTAAGGTTTTTGAATAGCACAATAAAAGAAAAGGAGATATCTCCATGATTGGGAAAAAGACTCTTATCATTCTTGGCATCAGCCTTATCGCATTTATTTTCGCAACCGCCGGTGCATTCGCATTCAGACCGGGCAGTCTGTTGCAGCTCAGCAATTTGAAGAAATGCCTGAATTGCGATTTAACCAGTGCGGACCTAAGCGGCCAAGATATCAATGGAGCGGACTTGCAAGGTGCAAACATGACCGGTGCAAATCTGTCTTCTACAAATCTTTCCGGCGCAAACCTGAGGAATGTGGAATTAGCAGGTGCAAAACTTTCGAATGCAAACTTGAGCGGGGCTAACCTGAACAATGCGAACTTAAGCGGTGCGAGCCTGATAAAGGCAAGCCTCACCGGTGCAGATTTGACCGACGCAAACCTGACTAATGCAAAGCTGATGGACGCAAGATTGACCGATGCAAATCTGACGAACGCAAACCTGACTGGTGCAAGGATGAACGGTGCGTCTCTAAGAGGTGTAAATCTTACGAATACAAAACTCACCGGCGCCAGAATGGATAATGCTTCCTGGCTTGATGGCACGACGTGTAAGGAGGGATCTGTCGGGGAGTGCAGGCAGTAACTTTTTCGCAAGAGGATGCGTATATGTTTTTTTTCCCGACCTGCATGTTACGGGTGTTTGTGAGAAAGCATGCCCCATTCAGACGTTCGCCCCTTCTTGTAGTTGAGCCATAACCGACTTAGTTCCACATACCGGCGGCTGCAGATTTCTTCAGCCGTCTTTTCTTTTTGTGGAAGCATCTCTGGGCAGGTAACACCGCTGATTATTTCTCCATTTTTGCCCTCGGTTATCACGATTTTCTGCTTTCTTCGTAAGCTTCGACAGGATAATTTTGTTCCCGCCAACCGCTGAATCCACCGGCCAATGGCCGCACGCGCATATACCCCTTCTTCTTCAGTATTAATGCCCCCCGGGCACCCGACACGTCGTTCGGTCAGGCGCAGTAAGTCACTATTTCCCTTTCCATGGGAACGGCGGAAAACCGCTCCAGATTCTCCAGGGGAAAGTAAAGGGCGCCGGGGATTAAGTACGGATCGGCCTCAAACTCCAGGGGATGCCTTACATCCAAAATGGCGATCTCGTCACCGGCATCAATCTTCCCTTTAAGCTCTTCAGGAGTTATGCGGTTGGAAGATAATTCCTTAAGAAGATGCCCCCTGCGTAGATATTTCCACACGATATAAAGGGCAACGAGCAGAAGGACGGCTATTATAACACTTCCTTGTCCCCAGTCGGGGAGGGCAATCCTTTCGAGCTGTATTTCCCGGCTGAAAAGATAACCGGCGCCCATGAAGAATCCCACCCAGAGGAGCGAACCGATGCTGTTATAGAGGATGAATGTTCGGAGCTCTAATCCCACAATACCGACAAGGGGAACTGCCAGATTACTGAGCCCCGGAATGAACTTCGTAAACAAGAGAGAAGCAGGCCCATGTTTTGCGAACAAATTTTGTGTTTTCCTCACGCAGGCATCCGGTTCAAGGCTGATGCGGCAGAGAAAAGACAGCACTTCGAGCCCGCGAATCCGACAGATAAAAAACCATACGAAATCTGCAAGCATGACTGCTGCAAAAGCTATAGCCAAGGCATAGGCAAGCTGCATGTACTCCATCTCTGCAAGGATACCGGCAGCAAGCAGGGGGAGGGTTGCGGGGATGGGGATGCCGAGTCTCTCCGAAAACATTAAGAGGAAGAGAAGGATGTAACCATGGTGCATCAGATTTTGGATGAGCTCGTGCATTGGTGAGATGGCGCCTTTTTTTCTTAAATGAGCTTTAAGGCTTGCTTCCGGCTAACCTGCCCGTGAGAATATAGGGAAGAGAGGTAGTCGCATTAGTATCGGTTATCCCATGCAGCCTGCGGCCGCCGGCGCTAATGTAAGCGAGGGATGCCCGTGAGTCAATCGTGTTTAACAGGAACGCATCACACAAGCCAAACCAAATACCCAACCTGCAGGAAACGACCTAATTGCCGGCAGCGCTCCTACTTGTCATCGATGCTAAAGGCAACGACAACGCTCACCGCTTTCCATGCCAAGTAGCCAGAGGTTACTATGGCCATGACCACTGCGGGCTTTCCATCGTTGTCAATGTCTTTGATCTGATAATCCGCCACGTAATCCTGGATCTTCTTCGTCCTCCACTTTTCCGCAAAGCCAAGACCGTCCCACTCCATGTCATAGACCTCTCCGGAAGTGAAGATTCTGAGATTCTCAAACCACCGCCTCTCTTGAGAAAAATTCCTCGCTACGATCAGTTCCGCCCTTCCTTCTTTGCCAATGCCGCAGTTAATAATTCTGAGGCTCACGTACGGCATTTTGTCCTTGTCTTCAGGATTTGCGGGCGACAACTGTGACATCGTGCGGTCGAAGTAGTTACTGCTCCCACCGAAAATATCGCTGCTCTTCCAGATCGACGCCCTGCTGCCGCCAAGCGCGTCGATCTTCTGACTCATCCAGAAGCCAGGACGGCCGGCAGCCTGAGTATCAACGATCAACTCTGAACCTGTTATTGCATCCCCCGCGCGCACCGATCCGTAAGTCGATATCACAAGCAAGATCAAGAAAAATATGGCCGCTGCTTTTTTCATTCTTATCTCTCTTACAAACATCGCAGCAGGAAGGATTCCCTGTATACGGGGTTTTCATCACAGTTTATCAATTTGAGTATACCGCATATAAGCCGTTTTTCTATACGCCGTTCCCCGATATTGACCATCCCAAAACCTGATTTTCTTTTGATTAGATATGTGAGAAGCTGTTCAATAAATCAAGACTGATAAAATGATTATCTTGTCAGCAGCAGTGCCGGTCATGCTCCAAGAAATAAGATTTGCGGAACCCTATGTTAAAATGCTATGTTTAAAAAGAGCTGTTTCTCTTTTGCGCGTCACTGCAATTTTCCATATGCGAAAGCCCGCATCTTTGTCGTGGCTTGAGGCGGTACGTTATGAACTATAGATGGTTAATAGCAGCAGGTGTCCTGTTGCTGCTGTGCGCATGTTTTGTGCCCCAGGTATACGATACAGCACAGAACCGCGCAATCTCACTTAAGGCTGAAGACCTCTCCACTCATGGAGTGGCCTTCATTACGCCATCTACCGTAACCGGCCAGGAAGAGGAAAAGCAGGAGGTTGCCCTCACCTTTACGGAAGTTCTAAGAAAAGATCGCCCTGCAATACTCTGTCTTTCTCTTCCGGAAACACTTAATGCGATAAACCAGGCCGGCCTCTCAGAAGATTACAAGCGCATGTATGTCGATTATCGTGACACTGGGATTTTCAATCGTGATATTCTGAGAAAAATAGGCGAGGCAACAAAAACAAGGTATGTGGCACAGCTTAAACTAATGGCTTTTTCTCAAGGATCCGACAACCGCTTCGGCGTTCTGGGTCTCCGTCTGGTTGATACAAAGTTTGCGGACCTGAGGCTGTTCTTTCAAATTTGGAACACCCAGGATGGCACGATAGCATGGGAAGGCGTTAAGGAAATACACTACGCTATCGACAGATTAACTGAAAGGCCGGTAACGCAGAGAGTTATCATAGAAAAGGCCGCACGTGATATCATTTCAAAGTTGCCGTAGCCGGTAGATGCTGATTAAACGATGCTGGAACGCCACTTGAAAGAAGTCCCAAGGTACATGACGCTACAATTTTAGACGTCGAGTCTTTCCAAATATCAAAGAGAATATGACTGTTTCTAAAAGAAGCAGAACCTATAGAAACCATGTAAAGTGTCTTTTTTTTGCTTTAATCCTGGTAATATTTTCGCTATTTCCCCCTATCACCGGCAGCACCAGAGCTTCCGCCAAGCCCTTCCCTTTTCATCCAGGCGAGAAATTGACTTACCGCGCTAAGTGGGGTTTCATACAGGCCGGAGAACTTACCCTGGAAGTTCTTCCCATAGAGACTATTGATGGTGTCAAGGCATACCACTTTGCAATGATCATGAAAACGAGTTCTACTATCGATCATATCTACAAGGTTCGGGAAAGGCAGGATTCCTATTGCGACGTCGGCATGATCCATAGCATCTTGTATAAAAAGGTTAGTGAAGGGGAACACCCGCGCGACGTCATCGTAAATTTCTACTGGGACAAACTTGAAGCCACCCGTTCTAATTTCGGCGAGAAGATGGCGCCCGTTCATATCGTGCCGGGGACGTTCGACACAGTATCCCTCTATTATATCATTCGCCTTAAAGACATAAAGGAGAACAGCCCAATTGAAATACCTATCTCCGAAGGTGATAACAATATAATGGTGAAGGCAAGCGTTGCCAGGCGGGAGACGATCAAGATTGATGAAAAAGTGTATGATACCTTTGAGGTCATACCCGACATGGAGAAGCTGGAATCTCAACACGTGGTAAAAAAGGGCGATGTGCCCGAGCTTGTAATCTGGTTTACTGCCGATGATAAAAGGATCCCCGTAAGAATCCAGAGCAAGGTAAGAGTGGGGTATTTTGTTTTTGAACTTATTGCAGTAGAACCGTGAAATAATATCTGTACAGGGATGTCAAAATCTTCAGTGCTCTCAATTTGGGCCTTGCATAGCCGGAATCATGCCGGCAGTTCTTACTGGTCATCTATCGTGCGAGTCAAGTTTTCTGACGGTAGCCACGGATCGCTGAGGGGAGTTTAGGCATGCGAAGAAAAATGGTGTTGCTTCCTGGATTGATCCTGTCGCTGTGCTTGATTTCCGGTTGTGCGGCGAAGGCTCGTTCACAGGTAGCTACAGTTTATAAAGAAACGGGGTTTGCAAACCCGGGGAGTTATCATCTCAAATTCCTTTTAGACGGCCAAGGTACGTTAGCTGAATATTTGTCAAACGAAATATCTCAGAATCCAGAACTGAAGGATTTTGACATACCAGGGCTGGAGAAACTGTTTCGCATGTCCTATCCGCAGCTTTACCTCCCGGTACAACCCGGAGTACCTCTCTGCAATCTGGATACCAACTTCAGGCACTGCAAAGGCCTTGAGTTGGTGGCCGATTTTGAGATATTTGCGGACGATACCGTGGTCTTGCATAGTCGCGTGCTGTATCATGTCAAGATTCGTTTACAAGGAGACGAGGCCAACTTCTTTAGGACTGCCAAAGCGCAACGCGACCGGGGCGAATTTACGTTACCCCGGCATTATTATACAGGAGCTCTCGTGGAAGCGATCCAGAAGGCTCTGCCAATTCT
Source organism: Syntrophales bacterium (assembly GCA_049512055.1). Classification (GTDB taxonomy): domain Bacteria; phylum Desulfobacterota; class Syntrophia; order Syntrophales; family UBA2185; genus Fen-1135. The sequence continues at coordinate 35,490 of JBEKXK010000026.1, forward strand.
ACAAGAAATAGCGACGGACTATCCCAAATATATTAAAGATGACAACCACGAAATAGAGATTGAACTTATTTTGGAAGAGGCCCGCGAAAGATCAGCAGCCAAGAAAGCCGATCAGGACATGAAAGATACTGCAGGATTGAGCGGCGGCGTCATTCTTTCCGCCCTTCCGAATATCTCTTTTCTTGCGGGCCTCACGGTCTCCACCTTAAATTCCGGCGGAAGGACCTTCTGGCAAGTGTTGAAAGAGGAAAAGGACTTTGATCTTTATAAGAGTTCCTTGGATCTCAAGGAGGTTAATTTTTCCTATGCCGAAAGTTCTACCAGGAATTTCTCGGGAACATTCCGGCGATTATTCGAACCGCCCGCGGATATTATAATTCTACACATAATCATTAGGTTATGCGAGAAGGGACAGGAGATACAAACTCGCCAGGGCAACGCCGAGGACGTTCTTCTCGGTGAAAGAGAAAAATAATTATTGCGGCCCCAGCGGTCCATCTACTATTCAATAGCCTTAAGAAGGCAGAGTACCATTTGAATTAAAAACTGCAGAACTCCGATATGAAATGTAGTATAGTAAGGATAATAGAGTCTGTGATATTGAGGCAATATCTTATTAACTGCAATATCTCCCGATAGATCAGTCATAGAGAGTATGTCAAATGAGAATGATACCGAAAGAAGAGAAGTTCTTTGATCTTTTCGATGAGCTGGTAAATAAAATCGAAGAGGGGGGAGAACTCTTTCTCGACATGGTCGAGCACTATGAATATTCAGAACCGAAGATTGTAAAGCTGAAAGAATTGGAACATGAAGCCGACGTCATCACCCATAAGACCTATGAAAAAATGCACAAGACTTTTCTTACTCCCATCGATCGCGAAGACATATATGCTCTGGTCAATAAGATGGACAGCATCCTCGATATGATCGAGGCCTCAGCAGCCAGGATGTTTCTTTACAAGGTCAAGGTTCCCGCCAAAGAAATTATTGAGCAGGCTAAGATTCTAAATACGTCAATCAAGAAGGTGAAGCAAATCGTTCATTCCATGAGAAATATGAAGAACGCCAAGATGATCATCGACGCCTGCGTGGAAATCAACACCCTGGAGAACGAAGGCGACATTATCATGAGGATGACGATGACCCGCCTGTTCGAGCAGGAAAAAGATCCCATCGAACTGATCAAGTGGAAGGAAATATTTGAGAGGATAGAAGAGGCCATCGATGTCTGTGAGGACGTTGCTAATATTGTGGAAGGAATCGTCCTGAAACACGCCTGATTCCTTTATGTTCGTCGTTCCTTCATGTGCGCGGCGCGGGTGGTCTTTGAGTTTCTCAAATCGAACATATGGTAGATTTAATAAGGTCGGATAATGATGGCTAAAAAAAATATCACATTGAAGATCGGAGAAAAAATAACAAAAAAAGAATTAGTGAAGCAGGGTTGGACTTCGTTCATGACTTTGCCTAACGGTAATGAAGTGCTCAGCCGCGATTACATAAAAATAATGTGGGATCCCAAAAAAGAAGAGGTCGTCCACCTATTCACAGCCGCAGATACCTACAGGCGGTTTTAAATATTCGCACTTAAAATCTTATTGCAAGAATTCTTTTTATCTCACCATAATCTTCCGTTGTAGTCCCTTTCCTTAGTTCTACTAAGGCTTATCGAAGATAAAAATCAGATATCTCCATATGGCACATCGACACGCAACGTCCCATAATGAATTAAAGATGCTTCATATCAAGAACATTATATCGCGTGGTAAACGTGTAACTCAAACAGCCGGGATCACCATAATCAGAGGAGGAAGCGATGAAGATCGATAGAAGGGAATTTCTGAAACTCGCAGGAATCGGGAGCGTCGTTTTTGTTGCCGGTCCTGGAAGCTTGCTGAACGTCGCCGAGGCGGCCAAATCAGGAAAGGATGATTTCTTTTTCGTTCAGTTGTCTGATACACATTGGGGCTTCGCCGGTCCGGCGGTGAACCCGGATGCGGCCGGCACCCTCAAAAAAGCTGTAGCGGCGGTAAACAGTCTTACGAATCAACCGGATTTTGTCATGTTCACGGGTGATCTGACCCATGTGACTGAGGATGAAAAAGAGAGGCGGAAGCGTCTAGCAGAGTTCCAGAAGATCGTCAGCGAACTGAAAGTGAAGAACGTCCGATTCATGCCCGGAGAACACGACGCCGGCCTTGATGAAGGCAAGGTATACAAAGAATTTTTTGAGAGAACCCATTATACCTTTGACCATGAGGGAGTCCACTTCATAGTATTGGACAACGTTTCCGACCCTGCTTCGAGTATCGGAGAGGCGCAGCTGCAGTGGCTGAGCGGGGACCTGAAGCAACTTAACAAGGACGCCAGAATCGTGGTTCTCACGCATCGCCCGTTATTTGATCTCGCTCCGGATTGGGACTGGCATACACGGGACGGAGCTAAGGCTGTGGATATGCTCATGCCCTATCCGAATGTGACTATCTTCTATGGCCATATACACCAGGAACACCATCACCAAACAGGACACATCGCCCATCACGCAGCAAAAGGACTGATGTATCCCCTGCCGGCCCCAGGCTCTGTGCCTAAGAAACAACCAGTCACCTGGGACAACAGAGCGCCATACAAAGGATTGGGATTCCGCGGTATAAATGCGGATGTCAAAAAAGCTGAGTATGACATCACTGAATTCGGCGTCAAAGGAGAATGGCTATGACGAATTGCCTCACATTAAATGTTACCCAAGGTAGTGAATAAAAGAGATCGTTGACTCATAAATAGGTGTTACCGAACACCGACTCCAAAAAGGAGGATAACTGATGAGTCCACGATCGA
>JBEKXK010000027.1:0-36650 GCA_049512055.1 Syntrophales bacterium
CCTCTTGGGGCAACGGAGTTTGTGCAGCAGCTGAACTACCAGAGGGCTCTTCAAGGTGAGCTCTCCCGCACCATAAACGGGTTGGACGAGATACAGCAAAGCAGGGTGCACTTAGTAATACCGAAGAAGTCGCTTTTCATAGAGGACCAGAAGAAGCCGACTGCTTCCGTGATTGTTAAATTGAAGTCGGGAAGAACCTTGCGCTCGCCGCAGATAGACGGCATTGTTCATCTCGTGGCAAGCAGTGTGGAGGGGATGAATCCCTCTGATGTGATGGTCGTTGATAACAGCGGGAAGGTGCTGTCTAAGATACAAGATGAATCAAAGCTGGCGAGGATGTCCAATTCTCAGGTTGAGTATCAGAGAAACGTCGAGAAGGATTTAACCAGCAGAGTCCAGTCAATGCTGGAAAAAGTGGTGGGAGAAGGAAGGGCGGTGGTCAGAGTATCTGCCGATCTTGATTTCCGGGTAACGGAAAAAACGGAGGAGAAGTATGATCCGGAAGAGCCTGTGGTAAGAAGCACGCAGCGCCAGTCGCAGAAGTCAAGTTCCACCGCTGCAACGGCGGGCGGGCAGTCAACAGTTGCTCCTGTTGGTGGAAAACAGGCCGGTACGACAGCAGTGAAACAGGGAACTGGCAGTGAACGCCTGGATGAAGTTGTGAACTATGAAATAAACAAGGTTGTAAGCAAGACGGTTATGCCCACAGGGGACGTTAAGAAGCTGTCCGTAGCCGTATTGGTAGATGGGCCCTATGTGAAAAATGATAAAGGGGCCGAGGAGTTCCAACCGCGGTCAAAGAAGGAACTTGCCGATCTCGAGGAACTGGTGAAGAAGGCGGCAGGCTTTGATGCAAAGAGGGGTGACCAGGTTGTCATTACCAACATCGCCTTCAACAAGGGTGATTTCGAAGCTGGAGCGGCCGGTAAAGAGACATGGCAGGAGAAGATAACCGTATTTTACCCCGTGGTTTATCCTATAATGAAGTACATTGTAATGATTATAGGTATTTTTCTGGCGATTATAGCCATACGGCCGCTCATCACGATGTTAATGGCGCGAGGGAAAATGCCGGTGTATGGTGCCCAGGGAGCTGCCGCACCGACCCATGGTGAACTGGAAGGAACTGCGAGTCCATTGGCTTTGGGAGAGAAAACAATAGGGGCGGAGACCGACCTTGTAAGACAGATGGCCAGTGCAGACACCAGGCGATTTGCTGAATTGTTGAGGATCTGGTTACGGTAGAGCAAATGGATCATGAGCATTATGAATGATGAGAAAGTAGCAATTTTGCTGTTATCCTTAGACGAGGAAGTGGCCGCAAGGGTTATGAAGAATTTCAGCTCTGCGGAGATTGAACGCATTGGCAAGCATATGAGCCGGCTCGATAGTGTGTCCGTGGAGGAGGTTAGTAATGTAGCCAAAGAGTTCTGCAACTTGGCAAGGCAGAAAGGAGGGGTACTGCCGGTTCACGGTGATACTTTGCGAAATCTCATCGTTAAGGCCGCGGGAGCAGATACGGCTCACGATATATTGATCAATATTGAAAGGGCAGCGCCGCACGGCGAATCTTATAATAACCCCTTGATCAAAAAGCTACAGGAAATAGACCCGCAGATTCTGATAGATTTTACAAAAACGGAACATCCCCAGACGATTGCCCTGATCCTCTCTTATATGGGAATTGAACAGGCGGCAACTGTCCTGGAAGGTTTTTCACCTGAGCTGCAGAGCGACATTATAAAGAGAATGGCAACCCTAAAGAGTGTCCCGCATGAGTTCATAGCGGATATTGCGAAGACCCTCGAAAAAGAGATCATCGGCGGTGGTGTAAGCAACCTTCAGCCCGGGGGCATTACCCTGGTGGCCGACGTTATGAATAAGATGAACCGGAGCACCGAGAACGCTATTATGAAATCGCTCGACGATAATGTTCCGGAAATAGCGGCGGAGATTCGGAAGAAAATGTTTACATTCGAAGACATCCTCAAGTTGGATGACAGGAGCATTCAGGAGTTATTGAGGGAAGTATCCACGGAGGATCTGGGGCGCTCACTTAAGGTTGTAGATGAAGAGATGCGAGGTGTTATCTTCAAGAATATGTCCAAGCGCGGTGCGGAAATGCTGAAAGAGGATATAGAGATGATGCCCCCCATAAGGCTGTCTGAGATAGAAAAAAGCCAGAGAATAATTATCGATGCGACGAAGAAATTAGAAGGGGAAGGCAAGATTGTCATTATGCGCGGCGAGGGAGGTGACCAATATGTCTGATAAGGTCATCAAGTCTGAAAACATTGATCTGGTGAGTTCTGCTATTGGTAAGAAGCGAGAATTCATAAGATTTAACGCTAAGGGGAAGGGGGATTTCGGCATAAGCGGTGAGAATAAGGGGAAACCCGGAAATAATTCAATTCATGCCGAACCTGTATCAACGACTGAGAAGGCTGAGAAAGAAGCCTATGCCAGGGGATTTACTGAAGGTCTAAGAGCGGGCGCTGAAGGTGAGAGAAGGAGGTTGTCTGAGGCCATGGAGGCTCTTGCAAATTCTATGAGGGAACTGGATAGATTAAGGAATGGATGCCTGGAAGGAAATGAAGAAAAGATTTTGAACCTCGTCTTTTCTGTAACTGAAAAGGTCATTAATCGCGAGATTTCCACAAGCAGAGACGTGGTCCACGGTGTTCTGAAGAGTGCAATAAAACAGGTGCTCGATAAGGATGGGATAACTGTCAGACTGAACCCCGAAGATTACCGATATATGATGGAGACAAATCCCGGGATAATTGATGGTTTCGACGAAATAAGGAATATGTCTATCGTGGAGGACAGCAGCATCAGGCGAGGTGGGGTTGTTATAGACACGTCGTCCGGCGAAGTGGACGCGAGATTGGATCAACAACTTCATGAGGTCAGGAAGGCCATGTCCGGCAAGAGATGAGGGCAGAGGGGCACAGAGAATGAATGAGGCAACGGCTGGCACACTATTTGATTACGACAGATATCAGAGGTTAATTGCACAGGCTAACCCTATAAAGGTTTACGGCAAGGTGAGCCAGGTGATTGGTCTCGTAGTGGAAGGCAGTGGCCCCTGTACTTCAATAGGAGAAATGTGTGAAATTTTTACGGACGGCAATGCTGAACCGCTTAGTGCCGAGGTCGTAGGTTTCAAGACCGGCAAGGTTCTCATGATGCCGCTTGAGGGTAACCGCGGAGTGGGACCCGGCTGTAAGATTGTATCACTCGGGAAGAAGGCTGATGTCAGAGTGGGGAGAGGTCTTCTGGGACGCGTGATTGACGGCATGGGGAATCCTATTGACGGAAAGGGGCGGATCGAGTTTCAAGCAGAATACCCCATTTATTTCAGCCCTATCAATCCTCTGTGGAGGAAGAGAGTTACAGAGGTCATGGACCTCGGAATAAGATCCATAAATGGTCTGCTCTCCTGCGGAAAGGGACAGAAGATGGGTATTTTCTCCGGCTCGGGTGTTGGTAAGAGTGTGCTCTTAGGGATGATAGCCAAGAACACCAGAGCAGACGTAAATGTCATAGGCCTCATCGGCGAGAGAGGACGGGAAGTTCGAGAGTTCCTCGAGAAAAATCTCGGTAAAGAAGGTCTTGATAGATCGGTCGTTGTTGTCGCTACATCGGATACGCACCCCATTATCAGGATGAGGGCGGCTTATGTAGCCACATCTATTGCAGAGTATTTTCGGGACCAGGGTAGTGACGTGCTCCTTATGGTTGATTCTCTGACAAGATTCGCTATGGCCCAGCGAGAAGTCGGTCTTTCCATAGGCGAGCCGCCGACGACAAAAGGGTACACCCCCTCGGTATTCAGTCTTATGCCGAAGCTACTTGAAAGGGTCGGCGCCGTGGAAGGAAAGGGCAGCATAACTGGTCTGTATGCAATCCTGGTTGAGGGCAATGACTTTGATGAGCCAATAGCGGATGCAGCGAGATCGATTCTGGACGGTCACATTGCACTGTCCCGCAGCCTGGCAGCGAAGAATCATTACCCGGCAGTGGATGTCTTAAACAGTATCAGCAGGGTCATGATTGATATTGTGGATAAGGAACACAAGGTGAAAGCCAATCATATCCTCAATATCCTCGCAACATACAGAAAAGCGGAGGACCTCATAAATATTGGAGCTTATGTCAAGGGCAGCAATCCCGAAGTGGATTATGCGATAGAGATGATTGACAGGGTTAATGCCTTTCTGATGCAGGCTATTGATGAGAAGATAGGTTTTGCAGAAAGCAGAAGGGATATGTTTGCGCTATTTGCATAGGTTTGGGAAGTATGTTTCAATTTGATCTGGAGGCGGTATTAAACTACAGGGTACGAATAGAGGAGCAGTGTCAGCTCGCACTGGCCGAAGCGGCAAAACGTCTGCAGCACGCCATGGACGTCCTGGAAGGTTTGCAAAAGGAAAAAAATGATTTAATCCGGCATTTGGTAAAAATGCAGGAAAACGCCTTAACATCAGATGTCATAGAGAGGCACTTTAGATTTATAGAATATCTGAAATCCAAAGAAGAAAAGCAGGCAGCTATCATCATAAATATGAAAGAGGAAGTGAGTTCTAAGAGGCGGGATCTCTTGGAAGCTGCTAAGAAAAGAAAGGCGATGGAGGCTCTCCGGGAGAAGAAAATGGCGGCATATGTTTCTGAAATTACAGCTAAGGACCGTAAAGAACTGGATGACTTTGCAGTGATCAAATTTGGCAATGGTATGAGAACATGAAGAAGATAATTATCGCTATTGAAATTCTTGTTGTATTTCTTTTTATAGCAAAGATTCTTGTTATAGGAGAAATTGTGAAGAAATCTGACATTTCCGATTATCTGTTATGGACCGTCAAGTCTGCACTTGCTGATTCATCGTCGCAAACAAGCGTTGGCTTTTCGTCAAGAGATGTTTCCGCAGATACATTGGCCTCTGAAAGAAGCCTTATGTCCACCTTGGCGGATAGACGGAGGCAATTAGAAAACAGGGAAAATCTTATAAAATTTGAGGAAAAGAAGATCAATTTGTTGAGGAGCGAGATTGTAGCAAGAATAGAAATGATCAGGGGTCGAGAAGAGAAAATGACGTCTCCTCAGGTATCTGTTAGGTCTGAAGATAACGCAAGATTCAAAGAATTGGCCAAGGTGTATGAAGCAACGCCTCCAGATAAGGTTGGTGCTCTATTAAACAAGATGGATAGCAAAACGGCAGCGGGGATTATCATGCAGATGAACGTGAAGAAAGCAGGTGCCGTATGGGGACAACTCAATCCGGAGAAGGCTGTAGAAATCACCAAGGCTATCGCCAGTATATGATACCTTGCCGTATTCTTTCCAGATAATTACAAATTATCTGCGCCGCAGCATTTGATTATGCGTCCTTTGGCTCCAGTGAAGAAAAGCAGCTCCCTTGCCTCATAATTCTTGAGGCCGAGTCCGAAGGCCCGCACCCTGAAAAGACTCCTCTTGAAAAAAATAATCTACAATCTGCCTGGCGGCTTAATCCACCAGCAAGAGGGAATTTGCAAGATGTGCCCCGGCCAGTCTTCTGAAATGCTCACAGCTATTTCTTATGTTCATGCAGGTATTTTTTGTCGATGGCCCCACAAGAGGGTGGGCAATATTTGCCTTCTTTAAGACTCTATCAGTTGTATCTTTCCATAACATATCAAAATTGTTCATTGTTTAATTAGCATATGTCATGGCATGTCTCTTGCTCGTCCCCACTTTAAAAAATGCCAGAGGACAAAATGGATTCTTCAATACCCCAGGTGACATTGAAAGGAAGCACGAGCGATCAATCCGCTGGTCAGGGCCTGTCCTCTGTCAAAAAGAAGGGAAAGGGAAATGACAGCCCAGCAGGCTTTATTGCTATGCTCGGAGGTCTAGGTTCATTTGCAAGTTTACTGGGAGAGGTATCGTCTGAGAAAAATGCTAAGACTTTTTCTGGAATTCCGTCAACGGGGGAAGTTTCACAGGCTAAGACGAAAGAGAAATGGAATCCCGAAATGCTAAGAAAAACTCAAATCCTCAAGGGCGATGAGATTACGGGTGAAGACGATACTGCGAATCTGCCGAAGACATCGTGTGTTCAGGAAGTAGAGGCTTTAAGCGGTGGATCAGTTCCAGAACGGGGAAAGAGAATATTATTGAAGCAGGGAATAGGCGCACTTGGCAGTGCAGAAAAGGCGTCTTCAGGGGATGCAAAACTCTCGGATGGTGAAGCAGGCATTGAGTCAGCAGCTTTATCAACAGGCGGTTTGAAGGGAAACGGTCTTGCAAGAAAGAACGCAGTCGATGGACTGAGAGGCCTTCCCGATGATGAAACGGAAGATCAGAGGTACCGGCATGACCAAAACCTGTCGAAGGCATCAGATGTCAGAGGGTCGAATAACGGCAAAGTTTCGCCGGATCCCAAGGGACAGGAAATGCTGTCGATAAAGGATGGTACCCAATACTCTGCCGACGTAAAAGACAATGTGACTTCCATCCATCAGATACAGACACAAATTGAGAAGATACAGAGTTATAAAAATCTTACCTCAGACGTGCTTAAATCAGAAAAATCTCAAGAGAACGCACCCAATGACATACAGACAGGTAAAACCGGTTCGTCGCTGTCAACAGCGCAGACTGATTTTTCCATGGTGAATGGTGTTTGGAGCGATGCAAGGACAAGCATGAATGACAAAACTGTTGCTCCTGTCATTTTCCAGGAAGTAGCAGGTCAAATCATCGACGGCGCTTCAAATATGCTGGCTAAAGGCTCCAGCAGGATTGTCATCACCCTGGAGCCCCCCAACCTCGGCACATTGAATATGGATGTCAGGGTCCAGCATGATATGGTCAGCATGCTGTTGACTGCTGATAACCATGAGGTTAAGCAGGTTTTGCAGGCCAATCTCGACCAGTTAAAGACTGCCCTACAGGGTCAAGGGTTAAATATTGACCGTTTCGATGTGCTCGTTCACGAGAGATCGTATGACGGAAGCCAGGGATTTCAGCCGGGAGGTGGCACCCTCTTTGACAGAGGACGAGGAAAAGGGGACGATACGAAAGATGATAGTGTGCGGCCTCCGGTGTTGCCATCCGGGGGGAGTGAAATGAATGAACCATCTTTGGGAATTATAAGTTTATTTGTGTAGTTAATTAATTGGATATGTGAGGTGAATACTATGAGTACAGTAATAGGTGTCAGCAGCGGAACCACAAATGCCACAACGACGAGTAATCAGGTATTGGGACAGGATGACTTCCTCAAGATGCTGATTGCCCAGCTGCAGAATCAAGACCCCCTTAATCCTCTTCAGGGAGCGGATTTTGCCGCCCAGCTTGCCCAGTTCTCGAGCCTCGATCAGTTAACGCAGATAAATACGCAACTGAGTACTTTGGCCTCCTCCCTTTCCTCAGCGAACAATAGTCAGGTAGTCGGTCTCATCGGAGATGAAGTTGTTGCAAACGGAAACTCTATCACAGTCAGCGGCGCGACAACCAATCTGGCTTATAATTTATCGCAGAATGCCAGCCAAGGAACTATCAAAATTTCTGATAGTCAGGGTAATCTCGTACAAACCCTCACATTCGGCTCGCAACAGGCGGGCAGCAATACGATTAACTGGGACACCTCGAGCGTGCAACCGGGTACGTATACTTTCACTGTATCGGCTACAGATAGCACGGGAAATCCAGTGACTGCAAGCACAATGACTACGGGTCTCGTGACGGGTGTCACATACCAAAATGGTGTGCCGTATCTTTCCGTGAACGGACAGAATGTTGCTTTCGGGGATATCCTGTACATTACAACATCCGGGAATTGAAGTCACAGGATGGCAGGCGAGTTTAAAGGACGCAAAAAGGAAGTTAATTATAACATAGAATACAAGGAGGTCATGAAAAATGGGAAGTGCATTATGGGCGGGAATTTCTGGCTTGAATGCCAGTTCCACGGAGATGGATGTTATTGCAAACAACGTCGCTAATGTCAATACAGTTGGCTATAAGGCTGGGAAAATATACTTCGCCGATGTTTTAAGCCAAAGCCTTTCAGGCGGCAGTGCAGGTTCAATGCAGATTGGTCGCGGCGTCTCAGTGGCAGCGGTCGACACCCAGTTTAGTTCCGGTTCATTTGAGACGACGGGAAACGCAACGGACGCCGCCATTGACGGGGATGGATTTTTTATGGTGAACGATCAAAACGGCGCAACGTATTACACACGGGCGGGCTCATTTCACCTTGACAGTTCCGGCGACCTTGTTGATACTAATGGATACAAAGTTCAAGGTTACAATTTCCTCAATGGCTTGCCTTCTTCTAATGTTACGGATATAAACCTGAGCAATGTCCAGTCAGCACCCACGGCGACGACCACTTTCTCCGTTGGGGCTAATCTGGACGCAGAAACGAATACAGGCGAAACCTTTTCTACCACTCAGACGGTATATGATTCTCTGGGAGCTAAACACAACCTGGGCATAACATATCAAAAGACGGAGGCTAATAATACGTGGGGTATTCAGGTCGCCCTGGACGGAGTGCCGGCGAAAAGCCAAACCTATGACGACCTCCAGTTTGACAGTACAGGGAATCTCGCGAAAATTTATTCAATGACCGCAGGAGCAGCGACAGGTGATGGAACCAAGGTAGTTGCCGGTACCCCCGTATTCAACAACCTGGGAGCGTTGTATGATCAATCTGCGGCTATCTCACTTACAGAAGGGGCCGCTCCCGGGACATGGACAATAGCAAACAACGGCGGCTTTACCAATATGTCGGTATCGGCAAGTGTAGCGGGTAAGGTTAATATTGACCTCTACGGTACAGGCAACACCGATATCACAGTGCCCTTGACAACGGATAGCGGAGGTGGCACCCTCACTATCGCCAAAGCTACTTCAGCCAATACTACTCCGACAAACATTTCCGTTACCTTTCCCACACTGTCCGATGGAGCAACCATCGGCGCCGCCAATACAGTTAGCTGGAACGTGGTCGGGACCGGCGCTTTGGCGATCACGGATTACGCCAGCACATCAGTCATTGATTCACTCACAAATGACGGCTATGCCTCCGGTCTCTTGAAAAGCCTTTCCATAGGGACTGACGGGAAGATCAATGGCTTCTTCAGTAACGGTCAAACGACAGATGTGGCGCAGATCGTCCTGGCTAACTTCGGAGACCTGACGGGCCTGAAGAAAATGGGCTCCAATCTGTTCGGTGAAACGGTGACTTCTGGACCGGCAATAGTGAACGTTCCGGGGGCGTCGGGAATGGGCACCCTTACCTCAAACAGCCTGGAGATGTCGAATACGGACATCGCGACGGAATTCATTAACATGATAACGGCTCAGAAATCCTACTCGGCAAATGCAAGGGTAATTACCACTGAGGACGCGATGCTCACGGAGCTGATAAATATCAAGAGATAGTAAATTAGTTAACTGAGAAAAAAGGGCTGAGGACGGTTTCCCGGCCCTTTCTTTTTTTGTCAAATTTCTGACTATTTGTCAAAAAGACTCTTATAAAAATGTATTCGGTAACACCTCAGGGATTAAGTTCAATTTGAGGCTTTTGTTTACCCCACCTTCCGGATTCGTAAAATATTAGCGATATCAGCGGTGTAGATAATTACTATCGTCAGTGTTATGCCCTTGCGTTTGGAACCGTGCATTGGGTTTCCATCCGGACACATCATGAGCTTTCCTTTGTCTGGTATATAATTTGCTACTACAGATACTGAAGATTTAAGGCAAAGGCGTTTCAGTAATTTTAGACAATCTTATGATGATTACGAGGGAGCGATGGCAAGAGAAGAAAAGGACGAGCAGGCCGTAGAGGATGTTCCACAAAAGAAAAAATTACCTCTTAAAAAACTTATTCTTATAGGTGTTGCCGCACTAATAGTGGTGAGCGCCGGTACCGCAGGGACTATCTACTACAAGAAGATGTCCGAAAAGAAGGAACAGGTACAGCAGCAGGCGCCGGTGAGCGCCGTATGGCCCATGGAGCCCTTTATAGTGAATATACTGGATCAGGGCACCGATCGGTATTTGAAAATCATTATAGAGCTCGACATTTCGGATAAGAACTGTATTGCCGAGCTGAACCAGTTAAAGCCAAGACTGAGGGACAATATCTTGGACCTTCTCACATCAAAATCCTATAAGGATATTGTTGATATTAATGGCAAGCAGCGCCTGCGGGACGAGATAATGATGCGGCTCAACACCTTTTTGACAGGAGGAAAAATTGTCAAGGTTTATTTCACGGAATTCGTTGTCCAGTAGTTGATTAAGGAATTGAGGGAGAGCATCAAATCAAATTCGTCAAGGAGAGGCCTTTTTATTGTGAGGACTCGATTGCAGAAACCGATCGTAGGCAGAGGGCCGGTGATCTAGACCATAAGGTACATTAAAGGGTTTTCTCATGTCTCAAATATTATCACAGGAAGAGGTAGATGCCCTTCTTAAGGGGATATCGGATGGTGATGTAGAGACGGAGTCGCAGAAGGAACATGACCCCTCTGTCGCCGTTCGCTATGACCTAACCAGCCAGGATCGCATAATCCGGGGGAGAATGCCCACCCTCGAGATGACAAATGAAAAATTCGCCCGCTTCTTCAGGGCCTCTCTTTCATCATTGCTGAGAAAAGTAGTCAGTGTCAGCGCCCTGTCTATTGATACCATAAAGTATGGAGACTTCCTTAAAACACTGCCCGTTCCCACGAGTCTGCATCTTTTCCGGATAGATCCGTTGAGAGGGAATGCGATCGTCGTTGTTGAGCCAAAAGTAATATTCACCCTGGTAGACATAGTCTTCGGAGGTTCAGGAAGAGAGGTGTTCAAAGTGGAGGGCAGGGAATTCACGGCCATTGAGAATAGCCTTATCAAAAAGGTTGTCTTGAGCGCCCTGCTTGACCTGGAGAAGGCGTGGAAGACTCTGTTAGATGCAAAGATGACCTATCAGAGGTCTGAAGTCAATCCTCAGTTTGCTCATATCGTTCCTTTGACGGACGTTGTCATAGTCGTCAATTTTGAGATCGAGATGGATTACACCTCAGGCGTTATGTCTTTGTGTATCCCGTACTCTACGTTGGAACCGATCAGGGATAAGTTACAAGCAGGGTTTCAAAGCGATCAACTTGAGGTTGATGAAGATTGGGAAAAACGTTTGAAGGAAGATTTGATGTCTTCCGGCCTCGAGCTGGTTGCCCAGTTGGGACGCGCCCATCTTCTGACTCGTGATGTGCGGGATCTCAAAATAGGAGACGTGATCCTGCTGGATCGATATGCATCAGACAGCATAGATATCTATGTGGAAGGCATTCCTAAGTTCAAGGCATATCCGGGTGTGCACAGGGGAAACCAGGCGTTGCAGATCCAACATTTAAATAGCAGAAAAGAGGTTACTCAATATGGAGCAGAATGAAATAGATAGTCTGACAAAGGGATTGGATTCTGGCGGTAAACAAGACGAGAACATTACCTGGGATGACGTCAAAGAGGATATGGAGGCGTCGAAGAAGCAGACGAAAACAGCCACAAGTGCGGCAAATTTTGAGGAGCTTCAAAATACAGAACGAAAAAACAGTGGCGCCATAGATATTGACTTCATTCTGGACATTCCTCTTACCGTAACCGTTGAGCTGGGCAGGGCAAGGATGTTGATCGGGGAGCTTCTGCAGCTGGGACAGGGCTCTATCGTTGAGTTGGCAAAGTTCGCCGGGGAACCGATGGATGTCTTTATTAACCAAAGATTGATAGCCAAGGGTGAAGTCGTGGTAGTGAACGAAAAGTTCGGCATTCGCCTGACCGATATTGTCTCCCCCACTGAAAGAGTCGGCAAGCTCAAATAGGAGAACTCAAATGGGTGCAGTAGATTTCTTTTCGTCGCTGGTGAAAATGATATCGGCCCTTGCAGTAGTCTTGGGGATAATGATAGGCGCGATGTTTTTTCTCAGGAAGTTTATAAAAGGCACAGGAACGAACCTCGATGACGGGAACTACATCAAAATCATATCAACCAGATATATCGGACCGAAATGCAGCATAATGCTTATGGATATCCTGAATAGCGTAGTAGTTGTCGGCATTGCAAATAATCAGATTACCATGCTCACGACAATTTCAGATCCTAAATCCTTAGAGCAACTGAAGGATTCCGAAAAAGAAAAGAAGAACCCCATTTCCTTTCTCAATAATCTGAGTGCATACAGAAACAGGTTGCTCGCACAGGGCCACAAGAGGAAGGGTTCAAGAGAAAATGTCTAGTCGGGGCCATAAAAATCGAATGAGGTACGTGGCTTCCTTTCTGGTTCTTGCCGGGCTCATGTTCTTAATTGTCCCTTCCGCGTGGTCTGAACCCCTCCCTATTCCCACTATTAACTTGAATATCGGCGGTTCCGGGGAATCAGGCCAGGTTTCGACGGTTCTTAAGCTCCTTCTCTTGCTTACTATATTGGCACTTGCTCCTTCCATCCTCATTATGCTGACCTCATTTACGAGAATCGTTGTCGTCTTTTCTCTTCTGAGGCATGCCTTAGGTACGCAACAGCTGCCTCCCAATCAGGTTATCATCGGGCTTTCGCTTTTTCTTACCTTCTTTATTATGACCCCTGTCTGGGAGAAGGTAAATACCCAGGCCCTCCAGCCGTATTTCAATAATCAGATATCGGGCGAAAGGGCCTTTGAGCTCAGCAGCCAACCGATCAGAGATTTCATGATGAAGCAGACGAGAGAAAAGGATCTCGCCCTCTTCGTAAAGATGTCTAAGTCAAAAAGACCCGAATCACCGGCAGATATATCCCTGTCCGTTTTGATTCCCTCCTTTATAATCAGCGAGTTAAGAACAGCCTTTCAGATCGGATTCTTGATATATATGCCGTTTCTGGTGTTGGACATGGTCGTTGCCAGTGTACTGCTTTCCATGGGAATGCTCATGCTTCCGCCCATCATGGTAAGCCTGCCCTTTAAGTTGCTGCTCTTCGTGCTCGTTGATGGCTGGTATCTGATCGTAGGGTCGCTGGTTCAAAGTTTCGGACCGTCTTAATTCAACTTCAGAGGATATTGGTAATGTCCAGTGATTTCGTAATAGGTATGGCAGTGGAAACCATTAAGGTGACCCTTTTGATATCGGCGCCAATGCTGCTTATGGGTCTCATTGTCGGACTCGCCATCAGTATCTTCCAGGCCGTAACGCAAATTCAAGAGATGACGTTGGTTTTTGTTCCCAAGATTGTGGCTGTCTTGATTGCTCTCATCATATCATTGCCTTGGATGCTGAACATAATGATTACATACACCCAAAACATATTGTCAAATTTTCCCACGTATATACGGTGATCTGAAGTGAAGATATTCTTGACACTTGTGTCAAGCATGAAATTCTACGAATAGTTCATCTTTCGCATATGCCGAATATGTCAGCAGAACAGGCGGAAATATTAACCCTGATCTTTCTTCGGGTCAGTGCCATGATTGTGACAATCCCCATAGTGGGAGACAGTACTGTTCCCTTGAAGATCAAGGGAGGGTTATCGCTATTGATTACACTTCTCCTCTTTCCCATCGTTCCCACTGGGGCATGGAAACTGAGTTCTGACATTTTTTCTCTGATATTCCGCATGTCCGGTGAGATCATGATCGGCGTCATGGTTGGGTTTGCTTCCCGGCTGATTTTTGATGGGATCCAGCTTGCCGGACAGCTTATAGGTTTTCAAATGGGCTTCTCCATTGTGAACGTGATCGATCCCATCAATAATGAGCAGGTGTCCATTATATCTCAGTTTCAGTATCTTGTCGCTATCCTGATATTTCTGATCATGAACGGTCATCACATTTTCTTGTACGCCATAGGAGAAAGTTTCAGAATAGTTCCCCCTCTCGGGTTTCATTTTTCGGGGGAGTTGATGCAGTTGCTTCTCGGCTTCGTGAAAAATATGCTCGAAGTTGCAATCAAGACAGGAGCGCCGATTATTGCTGTCTTGATGTTCATGAGCGTTGGCATGGGGTTGGTGGCGAGGACTGTACCCCAGATAAACATATTCATAGTCGGTTTTCCCTTACAGATAGCCATAGGCCTTATCGGTATCGGATTAACGCTGCCGGTCTTTCTGAGAGTTGTGGAGAGTTATTTCTCAAATCTTGAGGGGGAGATTCTTTCGCTTCTCCGTCTCATGCAATAAATGAAGACAGTTTTTTGACTGGAGCGTCATCAAATATTCAAGAAGCGCGTGCTTAATGCTGCAGCCCTAATGAATTTCTAAGGACCACGCGAGAGACATCGCGGAGACTTGTTCATGGCAGATAACGATAGAGACCAGGAAAGAACAGAGCAAGCAACACCCAGAAGACGGGAAGAGGCAAGAAAAAAGGGGCAGGTCGCAAAGAGTCAGGAAGTAGCCTCGGTTGCGATACTGCTGGCCTGCCTTACATATTTTAATTTTGACTCAGCACGCCTGGTCAGGAAGATGATGGAAAACTTAAGCGGGTTTCTGAGATCATCCGGAACCTTGCTTATCGATAGCAATAATATTCAATCACTTGCCGTGGGATGGGTCTATGATTTCTTTATCCTTATTGCACCTCTCCTTCTGACTGTCTTTATTGCGGGACTCTTAGCCAATTTTATCCAGGTAGGTTTCTTGTTCTCGGCAGAGGCAATCGCACCCAAGTTTTCTAAGATTGATCCTTTCAAAGGATTTCAGAGACTGTTTTCAATGAAATCGTTTGCTGAATTGATCAAGAACGTAATGAAGCTGTGTATCGTAAGTTATATCGCCTATGTCACGGTAAAAAGCGAAATAGACGGACTTCCTTCCCTGATGGATAGCAGTATCGGGGATATAACAGTCTATATGGGCGAGATTTCATTCAAAATTATCTTGAGGACCTCGTGGGTCCTGGTCGTCCTGGCAGTTCTGGACTATGTGTACCAGCGTTGGGAGCATGAGAAGGGACTCAAGATGTCAAGGCAGGAGATAAAGGATGAATTCAGGCAGACTGAGGGGGATCCTCTGATAAAGGCGAGAATAAAGCGTATTCAGAGGGAAATGGCCAGAAAAAGGATGATGGCCAGAGTGCCGAAGGCCGACGTTGTGATCACAAACCCTGACCACATCGCAGTGGCGCTCGAGTATAATCAATCAAAGATGTTTGCCCCTATTGTTGTTGCCAAGGGAGCAGGTTTTCTCGCCGAAAGAATAAGAGAGCTGGCGAGGCAAAACAATGTGCCTGTAATCGAGAACAAGCCTTTGGCACAGGTATTGTATAAAATGGTGAAGGTGGAAGAGGTAATACCGGAAAATTTGTACAGGGCCGTAGCTGAGGTATTAGCTTACGTTTACGGCTTGAAGGAAAACAGGGTAGCGGTGTGAAGCAAAATGACGACTGACGCAAGGGCTGATTCTCTTCAAGGGTGGGAAAGAAGCGGGACCGCCATTCTGGGTATCGGGGTTATCGGTGTGCTTGTAATCATGATCGTACCGTTGCCGACATTCCTCCTCGACTTACTACTTTCATTCAACATCACCATCTCCATTGTTATTCTGCTTATGTCCATGTATGTTCTGAGACCCTTGGATCTGTCCTCTTTCCCGTCCATCCTGCTTACTGTAACCCTTCTTAGGTTATCCCTGAATGTGGCTTCAACGCGGTTAATCTTGCTTCGCGGCAATGAAGGAGCCGCCGCCGCCGGCCAGGTTATCAAGGCCTTCGGTACGTTTGTGGTGGGTGGAAATTATCTCGTCGGTCTCATAGTATTCTTCGTTCTTACCCTCATCAATTTTGTTGTCATTACCAAGGGCGCCACGAGAATAGCGGAAGTTGCGGCACGGTTCACATTGGATGCCATGCCGGGCAAGCAGATGAGCATTGACGCAGACCTGAATGCAGGCCTCATCACAGAGGCGGATGCACGCAGGAGGAGGGCCGATACTGAAAAAGAGGCTGATTTCTACGGGGCGATGGATGGAGCAAGCAAGTTTGTCAGGGGAGATGCAATCGCAGGCATCGTCATAATATTGATCAATATCGTGGGCGGGTTGATTATCGGGGTATTGCAGAAAGGCATGGACGTGGGAGATGCGGCACGTACGTATACTCTTCTTACCATCGGTGACGGTCTGGTAACTCAGGTACCTGCTCTCATCGTGTCAACTGCCGCGGGCATGCTGGTCACGAGATCCACGGCTTCCTCCAATCTCGGCGCGGACCTTACAGGCCAATTGCTTGTACAGCCCAAAGCCATAGCAACGGCGTCGGCAATGCTCTTCATATTCGCCCTGATTCCCGGCATGCCGAAAATTTCTTTCATGATCATTTCGCTTCTCAGCGGCCTTTTGGCGTTCAACCTCATCAGACTTGCAAAGAAAACAAAAGCGACCAAAGAAGAGGCGCCGGCAGTCGCGCCTAAAGAGTCTGTAGAAAGACTCCTGGCGTTGGACCTCATGGAACTGGAAGTCGGCTATGGTTTGATTCCCCTGGTTGATGCGGCGCAGGGCGGGGAACTGCTGCAGCGAATCAAGTCCTTGAGAAAGCAGCTGGCTCTGGACATGGGGTTCATCATACCGGCCATCCATATCAGGGACAATCTTCAGCTCAAACCCAATGAGTATTCTTTTCTCTTGAAAGGGGTTGAAATAGCGAGGGGTGAATTGATGCCCGGACACTTTCTTACCATAGCACCCGAGGAGAGAGGAGCAATCATAAAGGGCGTGCAAACGAAGGAACCGGCATTTGGACTTCCTGCGTTCTGGGTAAATGAAAAGGAAAAAGAGAACATCCAGGCGAAGGGGCTTATAGTTGTTGACTGTGCAACTGTAGCTACTACTCATTTGACGGAAATAATCAAATCCCATGCCGACGAGTTACTGGGCAGAGAAGAAGTTCGAGCGCTTTTGGATAATTTAGCCCTCGGACATCCCAAGGTCGTGGAGGAACTCGTCCCCAATGTCATTCCTCTGGGAACGGTTCAGAAGGTCCTGCAGAGGCTCCTCAGGGAAAGGATCTCCATACGTGACCTCCTTACGATACTGGATACGCTGGCAGACTATGTGCCGATTACAAAGAATGTGGATCTGCTAACCAGCTATGTGAGGCAGGCATTAGCGAGGACTATATCGAAACAATACAAGGACGACAAGGGAAATATTTCTGTTGTAATTGTGTCACCGGAGATTGAAGATCACATCAACAATGCCATCCAGCACACCGAACATGAATCATACCTTGTTGCAGATCCTAATCTAATACAGAGGATAGTAAATAATCTGCAGAGATTTATCAGCACATTTACGACAAGGGGACTTCAGCCGATAGTCCTCTGTTCACCAAAAACAAGAATTCATCTAAGGAAGGTATTGGAGAGGTTTTACCCCAATATAATTATCCTTTCCCATAATGAGATAACACACGACGTGAATATTAATTCGCTGGGCATGGTGGAGTTGTAAAATGCAGATCAAGAGATATGAAGTAGGCAGTATTCAGGAAGCAATGAATAAGATCAAGAGGGATCTGGGTGAAGACGCCGTTATCCTGTCGACAAAAAGGCTGAGGGGCGGGAAAGTGCCGCTCTTTGAGGTAACTGCCGCCAGGGATGCGAGCAATTTAAAGGTTGATTTGCCAAAGCAGCCTGAGGCGCATGAAACCGGAAGCCATCGCAGGAACGACTCATCCGAGATAGATATGATCAGAAAAGATCTTATTGAAATGAAATCTCTGATTAGGGATATGAGAAGTGAAGATTCCATTCGTAGAGAACTGAGTCAGTTAAGAGAGCATATGAACAGCCTGATGAATGTTCTGGGCACCTGGGAGAAGAATTTATTTCCCGGGCCGCAATCGAAGATCTATTATCACTTGGTGGCAAACGGTGTATCCCGGGAAAGGGCCTACAAGCTGGTTAATACAATAGGCAAAGCAGACAATTTCGATTATGCAAGCAAATCGCTGGAGAATGCGATCACGAGTTCCATCCCTGTTACAGGTGGAGGGAAGAGAAAAGGTGTTGTCGCCTTCGTGGGTCCCACTGGCGTCGGCAAGACAACGACCTTGGCTAAATTGGCAGCCCGGTATGCAATGAGCGAGAAGATGACTGTCGGTCTTATATCGGCTGATACCTATAGAATAGCTGCGGCCGATCAATTAAAGACCTATGCAAAGATTATGGGGCTTCCCATAAAGGTGGTTTCCGAGAAAGGGGAGTTCAAAGAGGCCCTCAGCAGATTCTCCGACAGCGATCTGGTCATGGTCGATACACCGGGAAAGAGTCGCAGAGATCAAGGTTACATGGAAAAACTGCGCGATTTCCTGAGCGTCGGCGTTCCTGTTGAGACCAATCTCCTTTTGAGTTTGACGGCAAGCAGGGAAAACATGCTGGAGGCTGCTTCCAGGTTCGACACGGTTAAGTACGATAACATCATATTTACAAAACTGGATGAAGCGACGGGCTTAGGCGCCATATATGATGTGATTGATGAAGTTGGCAAACCGGTTTCTTATCTGACTGTTGGACAGAATGTACCTAATGACATAGAAGACGCTAATCCGGAAAGAATTGCGAGACTAATATTGAATCAGGCATAGATTACGGAGGGTTAAAGTGGATCAGGCTCACGTTCTCAGAATGATGAAGGAAACAGACAAAGGGGCTCATAAGATGGCATCAAGAATCAAGCATGAAGGCGATGTCGCCGGCGATGGAAAGAAAGAGAATATCAGGGTCATTGCAGTTACAAGCGGAAAGGGAGGGGTCGGAAAGACGTTTATAACGGCTAATCTCGCCTATATTCTCTCGAGAATGAAGAAGAAGACTCTAATTCTTGATGCAGACATGGGGCTGGCCAATATCGATGTCATCCTGGGGATATCCACTGAATACAATATGCATCATGTCTTCCTTGGCGAGAAGTCCGTGTCGGAAGTAATTGTGCCTGGACCGGGCGGGATCAAGATATTACCTGCCGCTTCCGGCATCCAGGAGATGGCGGAACTCTCCAAGGGTCAGAAGCTTGCACTCATCGACGAACTGAACGACTTAGACGAGGGTTTTGAATTTGTGTTTATCGATACAGCAGCCGGCATAACGGGAAACGTTCTGTATTTCAATATGGCGGCTAAGGAGATAATAGTCGTTGTTTCACCGGAACCAACTTCTCTGACGGACGCATATGCCCTGATTAAGTTGCTCTACCACGGTCGTGCCGAAAAGAGGATATTGCTCATCGTTAATATGGTGAAAAATTCCCACGAGGCCAGGGAGGTTTTTACAAAATTAAGTAAGGCAACGGAGCATTTCCTCGATCTTTCCATTGAATATCTTGGTTATATAATCTATGATGACAAGGTGACAGAAGCAGTGAAGCAGCAGAGGATGTTCACGGAAATCTATCCTTATGCACAAGCGACCAAATGTCTGTCATCAATAGCCAAGAAGATATGCCGTGAAAGACCCGAGAAATATAATTTCGGAAGCATGAAATTTTTTTCACGAGCCATTGTTGGTGGAGATCATGGATAGAAAAAGGCGTAATGAACTCGTCATGGATAGGAAGAACCGTGATGAATTCATCATGAAATATGCTCCTCTCGTGAAAAATATAGTTGAGAGGATTTCCGCAAGGCTGCCGTCACATTTGAATGTCAAGGAAGACCTGATAAATGTGGGTGTCATTGGTTTAATTTCATCCATCGAGAAGTTCGATAAGAAAAGAAATGTAAAGTTCGAAACATATGCCAGCTTCAGAATCCGGGGCGCTGTGCTCGATGAACTGAGGGCAAGGGACTGGATGCCCCGCTCGATAAGGAACAAGCATTCGAAGCTCGAGGAATCCTTCTCCTCCCTGCAAAAGATGTTGGGCAGGCCGCCGGATGAGGAGGAGATGTGCCGGTATCTCAATATTTCCCTCGAGAAATATTATAAGGTCCTTGATGAGGCAAAAGGGATAACGCTTCTCAGCAGCGAGGACCTTCCTCCTGATTATCAGGAGACTTATAAAAATTACGATTTTCTCGAAGATGTAGAGCAGAAGAACCCCTTTTCATTTCTTGCGACCAATGAATTGAAGGGTATATTGAAAAAAGCCATCGATGCCTTGCCCGAGAAAGAGAGATTGGTCTTATCTCTTTATTACTATGAGGAACTGACCATGAAAGAGATAGGCAGGGTGGTGAATCTGACGGAGTCGAGGGTGTGCCAACTTCATACGCAGGCTATTTTGAGATTAAGAGGAAGCCTGAAGGAACTTCGAGGGGTATATCGTTGAAGTCTGTTTTGACATGAAAAAGGTCTGTTAATATGGCGCGAAAAGTAGATCTCGATCTCTTGGAAGAACTTGATATTTCCTGTACAGAGGGCCCTCGTGAAGGAGAGGGGGCAGCGGGAAAGAAAAGAGGCTGGAAATGGCTGACGGGAAAGAAGCTTATCGTCACGGCCATCCTTTTCACCTTTTTCTGTGTTATCGGCGTTTCCCTCATGATATTCCGTACAGGGAGTGATTCGCATATCGACTCCGGGCGAGAACTCGTGGAAGTGAGATCGATTCCGGATAACATAGAGACCCTGGATAATTTCATAATTGACCTCACGGACGAACAGGGACATTACAGGGTGCTTGTCTGTGATATTACGATTGTGATGGATCCGGATAAGAATATTTCAGCAAACAAACTGGAGACAAGGAAGAAGGCATATGATGCCCTAAAGAACAAAGGCAAGTATGCACTGATATCATCAAAATCTTACAGCATCGTGAGAAGAGAGATGCGGGATGAATTGGACCATCTCCTTGGCGGAGGAATAAAAGAAGTATATTTTACAAGATTTATGTTACTATGAAGCATCGGCTCCATGAAATAGCTGGATTCGGTAACAAGCGCATTCCCGCAACTTGCTGCGGAGAGCTTCAATATATGAATGCCAATTCTATCAACTAAACGGAAGGAATGACATGATGAGGTATTTTCTTCTTGCTCTTCTATTTATTTTCATGAATATCTTCTTGAGTCCATGCTATGCATTGACGCCCGATCAGATCATAAAGTTAAAGAAGGCGGGCGTCAGTGACAAAACAATTAAAATGATGCTGGAGCAGGAGAGGGTTGCAAGGCAGGAAAATCCTTATGACCAGATCGGTGTGAGGGAAGTGAAGGACAAGGAAGGCAACGTCGTTACGATATACTCTAACGGCCGTTCAACAAAAGAAAGCGCCGGTGATGCTGAAGAGGCGAAGGCGGAGAAGGCATGGAAGATGTTGCAGAACATGATCATCGACAATAGGAAGTGAGACAGTGATTAGCGAAGACGGTAAAGACCGGGGAACAGGAAAGACGGAGCCCGCCGATCAGGATGATAAAAAGAATATGTATTACCACGAAATTCACAGCGTTCTGGAGAATGCGTTTCATGATACATTTGTGGAAGAACTTGTACCCGGCATCGTCCACAACTTTGCTAATCCGCTAAACGGCATCATGGGGCGCTCCCGGCTGTTGCAGAGAAAACTTGCGGACATCATGAAGAAAGCGGATATGGAGAAGGATACATCTTGTGAGGAGAACAATAAGAAACTGGTCCGTGACGTGGACTCCATCGCGCGCGAGGCTGACAGACTCTCGGGCCTTCTTCAGACCGTGATGGGGAAATTTTGTGCTATCGGCGATCGCACCGTGCAGAAAGTAAACCTGTCGGAACTTATTGAACTCGAGATGAGGTTCTTCGATTTTTATCTGGATTTCAAGCACAGTGTCAAAAAAACTTTGCAACTCGATAGAGAGCTACCGGAGGTCAGAGGAGCCCCGGCCGACTATTCTCTGGCCTTTTCAGCGTTGATCAGATATGCGACAGTTGCCATGAAGGAAAGCGCCTCAAAGGAACTGTATATTTCAACGCAATTTGAAGATGGACGGGTATGCGTGAAGATCCGGAATAAAGCGGTTCCCGTTTCCGATAACCTGAAAAGGCTATTGCTTGATGAAGTGCAGAGGGATGCTTCTCCTTTGGAAGCAACTGGGGAAGGTGCATTGATATATTCCTTTTCGCTGCTAAGGAAATGGGGCGCTCGCTTTGACATAACGAGCGAGAATGGCTTGAATACTATCAGCGTATTGATGCCTTCTTACCAGGGGAAACATCAATACGGCGACTAAAGTTAAAGGGCTGTTATGACGATTAATGATACACATACTTTTTTATGTCATATTGCCGCGGCAAAGCCAAGGCAGTTACGCAGCGCAAGACGGAGAGGGGGTAACTCGTCTCTTCGGGGTCGTGCATCGCATCGTCGCAGAAAGACGGATCGCTGAACTGGCGAGAAATGCAGGTTTCCCCGTGTCTCTCACGATTAAGAGAGGGGAGTTGAAGAGTCGTGCTCAGGCCCGTTGATTTACAGCAAATACTGACTCAGTCCAATTCCATGGAACGTGTCCAGCAGACGCAGCAGCAGCATCCGGACATGCAGCAGAGGTATTTCAGTGTTCAGTTGAGCGAGGAAAGAAAGCATCTGAAAGAAGCTGTAAAGAATTCTGAAGAGACGGAAAAGTCTAAAATAAAAGATGAGGAAGAGAAGGAGAGACGCCAGAAGAAGACGAAATCCGATGCAGAAAACGCAGGAAAGATGGAAATGAAGCAACAGCTTGGAGACGCTGATGATGCTGAACAGGGCGGGCTCATTGATATAAAGGTCTGATATGAGCGTAAATTTACTACTTGTCTGCTTGCTGCTTGCTGATGTAATCCTTTGTCTTGCAATTATAATTCTGATAGTTATTGTCAACAGGGAGATCAAGAAAAGACGAGGAGGACCTGATGAAAATTCCCTTGCGGAATTCAGGAACCTGCTCAACGAGTCTCAGTCCTCTACAAACTATCTCTTGGAAGTAATGAACGAAAGCAGGAAGGCGCTAAAAGAGATCGCCTATGTCCTGGATGAAAAAGAAGGCAAGTTGAGGGCCTTAGTCGAAGAATCGAAGATTGAGTACGAAAAGCTCGTTGCTGCTTTCCCTCATGCTGATAAGAATAAATTGGACAAGAGGTATGAGGAGGTCATTGCCATGGTTAAGCAGGGTCTATCTAAGAACGAAATATGTCAAAGATTGGAACTGACGGAAGGGGAGATAGATCTGATCATTGACCTGGACAGGACGAGGCATAAGTCTTAAATATGAGAATATCTGATGTCTTTTATTTTCATTCCCACAATTTCCAGCCATAAACTAAATCAAGCACAATTCTACAACAAAAGCTCTGTCCCTCTTCCGGGTATATCAATCGGCGAAATACTGGAAGCGGGCGTTATCGAGAAGATAGATGATCAGAAGATGCTGATAACGCTAAAGGGTATCAGTATGCAGGCAGATTCCGAAGTGCGCTTAAACGCCGGTGACAGGATCCAGGTGAAGGTGGAGACCCTTCAGCCTCAACTAGTCTTGCGCATCATGGAAGGAGGTTACTCGGAGGAATCCGGTCTTTCAGACTACCTGAAATGGCACAGGTCAAATCCTGAGGCCCTTTCAAACATGATGACCGAGGCGGTGAGACAATTCAATTCGGCGGACCTCGGCAAACTGTTGCGCTATCTGCCCCGGGCAGATTTTCAGAAAATAGTCGGTCTTTTGAAATTACTGCTTTTTTCAACGGAGACAAAGGGCACCAATTTTCTTAAGGACTATCTAGGCAAGCTTGGTCTCACAATGGAAAGCCAGTTGCGCAATGTTATCGAGGGAAGATCAAATATTGATGGTGGCGATCTTCAACCTGAAAACCTTAAAGGACTGTTGACAGAACTGTCTTCCGATCTTCATAACCTTCTTATGAGCGAGGACTCGCTTGACGGCGAAAAAGAAAAAGTGCTGGAAAATCTATCTAAGTATGTTGATTCGTCCATCAAAACAATTGAATCCCAGCAGATTATTAATGTCATTTTACAAGAGGCAGAGAGCAAATATCTCTTCCAGATTCCTATTGTCTTTCCGGATGGTGTAAGAAAGAGTGACATATTTATAGAATATGATCGTCATTCGAAGAAGGAGGGAGAGAAAGGGCGATATCGCGTGATTTTCTTTTTGAGCATGGATATTCTCGGTGACATGATAATCGACACCGAGTTGAACGGAGGCAAGATCGATTGTGTTATGAAATGTGCGGATCAGGGCGTTTGTGATTTCATATCATCCTTTCTCGAAGAGCTTCGGGGAAGTCTTCTCGCCCTTGGCTGCAAGATTGACATGGTAAAATGTGTTACAGGAGCGGATTTGGTAACAGAAAAGTTGGATTATTATCAGGATCGGGTCTTGTATAATAGAGACGTAATTGATCTCTTTGCATAATTGATCTAGACGCCCTCCTGAAATTTACATCGTTTTGTGTACAAGTTACCTCTTGGCGCGGAAAAGGGACCCCCCATCAAGAAGATTTCAGAATTGAGTATGTACGGAAAACTGTAATGGCAAAAAAAGATGAAAAGATACGTGTGGCGGCGGCTCTAAAATATGATCCCCAGAAGGATGCTGCCCCGGTGCTTGCTGCCAAGGGTCGGGGCTTCGTCGCGGAAAAGATTATTGATATAGCGAAGAAAAACAGGATACCGATAAAAGAAGATCCGAATCTCGTCCAGATTCTGAGTAAACTTGAAATTGATGAACATATCCCCCCCGTCTTGTACGCGGCTGTTGCTGAGATACTTGCCTTTGTTTATTCTCTCAATGAGAAGCTAAGAGGGGAAAAATTTTCCCGGCCATAACTATTTACCTACCCCTTTAGATCCAGCGTGATCTACTTTGCCCAATGGCCCGTCCTGTTGCTAGGCGCATCCCATGATATCAAGGAAATATCCTTTTAGTTTCTTTAACTTATATTCCATCGCGGTCTGCCACTGCGTTTGGTGATCCTACCGTTCAAGATACGCAGTCTTTCCCTCACTGGCATGTGAATTGCAGTTTGGAACTTCAAAAGCAGAGGGGCGAAGAATAATGACCTACAGCATCGGCGAAATGGCAAATGTTTACCAGCAGACGTTCGAGCAGCTGGATTTCATCGCAAACAATGTCGTCAACAGTAACACCAATGGGTTCAAGGCGGTTAAATTATATTACAATGAGGCTGATCCGGAAAAGGAAAAGGCATTTATTCCCCAGGTGGTCGTTGATTATTCACCCGGCACGATACACAGGACCGACAATCCTCTGGATGTTGCTATTAACGGTGAGGGATTCTTTACCATTCAGTCCAAAGAAGGGACGGCATACACAAGACAAGGCAATTTCACAATCGACAAAGATGGTAACTTAGTTACAGAAGACGGCAATTATGTCCTTGGCAAATCCGGCAGTAAAATCAAGCTTCCTGACGGCCATGTAAATATAGGAGAAAAAGGTGATGTTACAGTAGATGGCAATCCGGTTGATACTTTGAAAATAGTGAGTTTCAACAATCTTCAGGCCTTAACAAGAGCGCAGGGATGTCTTTTCACGGACCCCGGTAATGCCGGCATTGCGGACACGAGTAACCCTTTAGTCAGGCAGGGGCATATTGAACTCTCAAATGTACGGGTCGTAAAAGAGATGACAGATATGATCGATATTCATCGTTCTGTGGAAATCTACCAAAAGGTCATGCAGACAACAGCGGATCAAGACAAGTTATCGACGAGTCAAATAGGAAGATTAGCATGACAAGATCGTGAGGGTCATGAACAGGGAGGTTTTGTATGATAAGGGCATTGTGGACAGCAGGAACCGGAATGGAAGCGCAACAGATCAATCTGGATGTAGTGGCAAATAACTTGGCCAACGTAAATACCGTAGGTTTCAAGAAATCACGGGCTGAGTTTCAGGATATACTCTACCAGACAACTAAGAGAGCCGGAACGGAAACGACTTCAGGGAACCAGGTACCGGTCGGTATAGAAGTCGGTATGGGTTCAAGAATATCATCAACTAAAAAGATGTTCACACAGGGCGATTTCAAGCAGACCGACAGTCCATACGACTGGGTCATCCAAGGTGATGGTTTCTTCCAACTGGTAGATGACAATGGACGCACGGTTTATTCAAAGGCAGGGAGTTTCATGACCAACAACGCCGGTGTTCTGGTCAATCCTGAAGGTCTCAAGTTAAACCCTGTGGTGACCATTCCGCAGTCTGCTGTTAATTTTCAGATACTCCAGGATGGGACATGGGCAGCAACGGATGCTAACGAAGTCAAACTGGCAAATGGCCAAATTCAACTTGCCCGTTTTGTCAATCCTTCCGGCCTGAAGAGTTTAGGCAATAACCTTTACGACGTGACGGACGCTTCCGGAGCTGCTGTAACGGGAAGCCCGGGCAGCTCGGGGTTTGGCACCATTACGCAGAACGCCCTCGAGATGTCTAATGTCAACGTCGTTGATGAGATGGTTCAGATGATTGCTGGACAGAGGGCTTATGAAATGAACACAAAGTCGATACAGACGGCCGACCAGATTCTGCAGATGATAAGTAATTTGAAGAGATAACAGGGTCATAAAATTTGAGGAATAGGCAATGAAGATTCGTACTTTATTTTTGATAATATTTTTTCTGACCGGTGTCGTTTCCTCGTCGCTTGCGGCGCAAGATAGGATTATCAAAGGAACGGAGATAAGGGCGTTGGTGAAAGATTACATAGAAACGAATATGCCCTGGCAGCGAGATGGGATGAGGATCGATTTCATGGGCAGAATATCGGACCTACATGTGCAGGGAGGGGAAATAATCTGTAAAGCCAGAAGCAGGCAGGATGAAACCTATATAGGCGATTCAATTTTTACCGTGGGGGTGTACGATGACGGTACACTTTTGAGGGAGGAGAGGATCCATGTCAGGATGGAAGCAGCAATTGACGTTGTCGTGAGTACGAAATATCTCCCGAGGGATAAGGAAATAGATTCCGACAGTGTCAAGCTTGTCCGGAAGTGGTTTAACCAGATGCCGGTTCACGCGGTGACACAAATAGAGGATGTGGTGGGGAAGCGTCTCTATAGCGATATAAGACCGAATATGGAGATCAAGCGGAATATGCTGAAGGCTGTTAAGACCATGAAACGGGGGAAGATGGTAAAGATGGTACTCGAAAGCGGTTCGCTGACGATTGTGACATTGGGCCTCTGCGAGGAAGATGGAAGCCGCGGCGATTACATAAAAATAAGGAATACATCGTCAAATAAAACGGTGTATGCCAGGATTATGGACGATTCTTCCGTCAGAGTGGAATTTTAGAGGGCAATAAGATGACAATTTCCAGATGGATTGAAACTTTATTCATATTTTGTTCGTTGATCTGTGCTGTGGGTTGTTCATCCAACCTTTATATTAAAGCGGATCACCCTCAGAACTTTCCACAAGAGACTAAAAGGGAACCTTTACCAGGTGCTATCTGGACGGGCGAGAATGCCACCAATTCTCTCTTTGCCGATAGAAGGGCGCGGAATCTAAATGACATTGTAACAATTGTGGTGAGTGAGACTGCCGTAGGAGCTAATAACGCAAACACAACTACCAGCAGGGACACGAGTACAAATGCCGCACTTACGAATCTATTGGGAATCGAATTGGCGATACAGGATATGCTCAGAAAGGGTACAACCGGCATAAGCGCCGGCGGCACTAATTCGAGTTCTCTCAAGGGAGCCGGGGCAACCAGCAGGGACGGTAACTTGACGGCAACAATATCGGCAAGGGTTATGAAGATACTGGGGAATGGTAATTTTGTAATAGAGGGGAGAAGACAGGTTACTATCAATGCGGAAGATCAGTATCTGATCATCACCGGTATTATCAGACCTGATGATATAGCATTCGATAATACTATCCAGTCCCAATATATTTCCGATGCAAAGCTAGCTTATACGGGAAAGGGTGTAGTAGACGACAAACAGAGGCCAGGCTGGCTCACCCGCATTGTGGACTGGGTGTGGCCGTTCTAACGTTCCGAAGGGTGGCAGAAGGTATGTTAAAACGTTCGAGAACTATGATTAAGTTATTTGGAATAATCGCATGTATAATCTCCTGCATAATTTTAGCGGATATCGTGCATGCCGCTAGGATAAAGGATATCGCGAGTATTGGCGGGGTCAGGGATAACCAGCTGATCGGGTATGGATTGGTTGTCGGCTTGAACGGTACGGGTGATGATTTGACGAACGGGTTTACGGCGATAACTCTGCTTAACATGTTGAAGCGGCAGGGGCTTATGATAGCAAACAGCGCAGTGTCAAGTATGAAGGCGGACAATATTGCAGCGGTTATGGTGACCGCTAAATTGCCGCCTTTTGAAAAAGTTGGGTCAAGGATAGATGTCGAAGTTTCCTCTATCGGTAATTCGAAGAGTCTTCTGGGTGGTACGTTGCTCATGACCCTGCTTAAAGGGGCGGATGGTGAGGTTTACGCCGTTGCACAAGGATCGGTAACTATCGGCGGCTTCTCCGCAAGCGGCGCTGCAGGGGGAGGTGTTACAAAGAACCACACAACTGCCGGTCGGATTACAAACGGTGCCACCGTTGAAAAAGAGCTGCCATATGAATTTGGTAAAGACAGGGTGCTATTAATAAACCTCTATCAGCCTGATTTCACGACATCAGCGCGCTTGGCGGAGGTGATCAACAGTTCACTGCATAATGTTGAGGTAAAGCTCGTAGATTCAAGTTCTGTTTCTGTAAATATTAAAAATAATGTGGGAATGAATATTGTGCAACTTGTTTCACTCATCGAAAACCTCGATGTTTCTGTTGATTATGCTGCCGTAGTGGTCATGAACGAAAAGACCGGCACAGTTGTCATGGGCGAGAATGTGAGAATATCTACCGTGGCTATAGCTCACGGAAACTTGAGTATTCAAATAAAAGAGGAAAAAAAGGTTTCTCAGCCCCTGCCATTTGCGCCGGGTGCGCCTGCTGGGGGGACTGCGCCAACCAAAACGGGAGGCGTGATAATGGCTCCAGGCGGTCAAACTGTGGTGACACCGGAGAGTCAGGTAACAGTGGCGGAGGAGAAAAAGCAATTGCTAGTAGTACCGAGGGGAGTCACGATCCAGGAAGTTGTGAGGGCACTAAATGCAATCGGCGTTTCGCCGAGGGATCTCATTACAATCATGCAGGCTATAAAGGCCGCGGGAGCTCTGCAAGCTGATCTAAGGATCATATAGGGTATTTTGAAATGAAGGGCAAATCATGCCGGATATGATGACAGCGGAAACCGGGCCTGTGAATCAGGCGATACCTCAAAAAAGCACCGGGAGGGTGGCCGGGCAGGCACCAGTAGATAAGGAAGGAAAGCTGAAAAAGACATGCGCCGATTTTGAATCCATTCTCGTATACTATATGTTTAAGGCCATGCGGCAAAGCATTCCCAAAAGCGGTTATTTAAAAGAGAGTCCCGGTAAAGATACCTATAACATGATGTTTGATCAAAAAATTGCCGAAGAATTGGCAAATAAAGGGAGAGGGGCGGGCCTACAGGATGCCCTTTTAAAGCAGTTAAACAGTCGTCTCTAAGGAGGGAGAGAAGAGTTTTAATTAAAGTTTTATTGTCTTCTTGCCGATAAGTGTGCTAAAGGAAGAATCATAAGGAGATTCGTAAGATGAAAATTTCCAAAGTCGATGATGCCGCAATCCAGGCTGTTCAGCAGTACCAGAAGGCTGACAAGGTACAGGAAGAATCAGGCCCGAAGGTAGGTGGAAGTGCGGCACCAGAGGAGAAAGTAAATCTTTCCACCAAGGCAAGAGACATCCAGCAATTGCGGGACGCTGTCAGCCAGCTTCCTGATGTTCGCGAAGATAAGGTTAGCGAATTGAAGGATAAGGTTGATAAGGGCGCTTATGATGCAAACGGACAGAAAATTGCTGAGAAAATGGTGTCAGAGTCTCTTTTAGATATATTAGCCTAAAAAATTCTTTCCATTTTCCTCAGAAGTTTCATCCTCAAGAGCCCGCCGCATCATTCTTGTAGATTAGGGTTATATTGCCTAACTCTTCAGAATGGCTGAGATTACGCAGAACTTTGAAAAACGGAATCTTGTCATTGCGGGGGAGGGCTGCCTCGTTTCTTGGATCCCGTGCAGTGATGTTAGAGTCATTCATCTAAAGCACCAAGGTCTTTACATGTTTAGGATTTGGATATGATACAAGAGCAGAATATGGACTTACATACGGATTTATATCCCCTTATTGATTCGCTAATAGGTCTTCTGAAAAGAGAGATCGTGGTTTACAGAGAGCTTCAGGCCACGATCGCCCAAGAAAAGATAATCCTACTGAAACCTTCTCTCGAAAGGCTCCTTGAAAGCAACAGCAAGAAGGAAACAGTGATTCTAAAGGCGAAAATGTTGGAGGAGGGGAGACTGAAGCTTGTCAAAAAAATAGCAAACATGCTTGATCTCGACGAAAATGATGTCAATCTGACCGTCCTTTGTTCACATGCCGATCCTGACCAGCAGACGGATCTGCGGGAATGCCAATCCACCCTGAACAGGCTCCTTACTGACAGCAGGAAAATGAATCAAAGTAATAAGGACCTGCTTGATTATTCACTTCATTTTTTGCAGGGATCTATCGATTTCATTCATAGCCTCCTTTCTTCCGCCTCGGCCTGCTACATGCCGTCGGGGAAAATAAGGCCCACAGCCAGAAATGGGAAATTAGTACAGACGGAAGGATGAACCATGGGAGATGTAGGTCGTATATTAAATACTGCAAGGGACGCTATATTGGCCAATCTCACGGCTATGAATGTTACCGGTTCCAATGTAGCTAATGTCAATACGCCAGGTTACACGAGATTGCAGTCGGTATTCGGGTCCGTCGGCATCTTTGACACCACGACGGATCAACAGCAATTTGGGGTTAAGGTTACATCTATAGAGAGGGTCTACGATAAATATCTCGATGCACAGGTGGTTCAGCAGGAACAGTACGGCGCGTATAGTCAATCCCAGTTGGATGTTCTCAACAACGTGGAGAGTATTTTCAATGAAAGCACCGGTGGGGGCATAAATGACCTATTATCGCAATTCTGGGGGGCCTGGTCGCAACTGTCTGCCAATCCCAGCGATATCACTGAGCGAGACAGCTTGGTTTCCATCTCCCAAAGCTTGGCTTCCATGTTCAATCAGAAGGCGAATGAACTTATTAATACCCAAAACGACACAAATAATGAAATCTCCAGCGACGTGACAGAACTGAACAACGATCTCGCCCAGCTGGCCGATTATAATGATAAGATTGTGCAGATTGAGCACGGCGGTGGAACTGCCTCGGACCTGCGTGACAAGAGAACGGAGCTGCTGAAGAATATCAGCCAGATTGTGGATGTGAACTACTATGAAGAAGCGGACGGTTCACTGAATGTTTTTCTTTCCAACGGGAAATCCCTTGTGGAAGGGACAAACGTCTGGGATCTCAAAGCTGTACCCAATACAAATAACTCGAGTTATGATGATATTGTTTTTAAAGACGACACGACAAATAAGGCAATCAACGGCGACCTGAAGGGTGGAAAGCTCGCTGGGCTCCTCTATGTCAGGGATACACAGGTCGCGGGCTATCTTAATGATCTCAACAGTATGGCATCAACAATCATCACGAAGGTCAATGCTCTGCACAGCTCAGGCTATGACCTGAATGGTAATGCCGGAGGAAACTTTTTTTCAACAGCGTCAACCCTTGCCAAAGATATGCAGGTCGATCCGTCAATTGTCGCCGACGTCACGAAGATTGCCGCGGGAGCAACTGTCAATGGTGATGGTCAAAATGCCAGTTCCATTGCAGCCATACAGGATGATGCCTCTTTGATGGGCGGCGGCAAGATGACAATCGATAATTTTTATGAGTCACTGACATCCAGGGTCGGCCAGGATGTTGTAGATGCACAAAACAGCCTTGACCAGCAGACATCTGTAATGAACCAGTTGCAAAATCAGAGGGATTCCGTCTCCGGTGTTTCTCTCGATGAAGAGATGTTAAACCTAATCAAATATCAGGCGGCTTACAACGCCGCGGGCAGGCTGGTCGCAGTTGTTAACACAATGATGGGCAATTTAATGAATTTAGGGATTGAAACGGCCGTAAGTTCATAACGGGTTTATCTAGTTATTGAGATGATGGATTACATAATCAATTTGGGAAGGTGAAGAAGGGGAGATTATGATTACACGTGTTTCCGATCAAATGAAATTCGACCTGCTGAATAACAGTATATCGAATATTCAGAATGATAATAACGAACTGATGATAAAACTGTCCAGCCAGAAGCAGGTTAACAAGCCGTCTGATGATCCCATCGGCATGGGTAAAATACTCGATTACAGGAGTGCATTGGCGCAGATCAGCAATTACCAAAAGAACGTTGACAGCAGCAAGTCATGGCTTTCTACAACTGAAGCAAATTTGTCGAGCGTCAATGATATTCTTAGTCAAGTTCAGCAAACAGTAGTCGCGCAGGCCACAGGCACGGCATCCGCTGCGACGAGGCAGATTGCAGCCGATTCTCTTCAGCCGCTTATTGATCAGGTCCTTTCTCTGGCTAATGCAAAGTTTGGAAACAGCTATATTTTCACAGGTACCAAGACCGCTACGGAAGCGCAAATAGATACACCCACAGCAGCAAGCGGGAATGCCTTTGACGGTACGGTGAGCGTGGGCGCCGGATCGGCTTATACAGGGGCTTCCAATGACAAGACATTTATGACGAAAATTACTCAGGGAGGCGCGCTGGGAGCTGCAAAATACGAAGTTTCATCTGACGGTGGTACCACCTGGGGGACTGAGCAGACAATACCTGCCGGTGGAAATATTACTGTCGGCGACGGAATAACGTTAACATTCACCGCCGGTACCACTGACTTTGCAGTGAATGATGTTTTCACCGTTGAAGCCACGAGGAGTGATGTGGATCCTTTTTCCGCAACAGCATCGGCGCCGCGAATTGATACTCCTGTCACGGGGAGTGAAAACACATATACGGGTACAGTAAGCGCTGCCGGAACTTATACAGCCCTCACTAATAAGACATATGTTGCGAAAATCATAGCTGGTGGGGCACTCGGAACTGCAACATATGAAGTATCATCCGATGGCGGCAGGTCTGGTACCTGGGGGGCCCCGCAGACAATTCCGGCTGGAGGAACCATCGCTATGGGCGACGGCATAACCATGACATTTACCGCCGGTACGTTCGCGGCCAACGATGTTTTCACTGTTAACGGCTATGCACCGGGCTACTACAATGGCAACAATCAAGAGCTTGCCAGTGAGGTGGGGAAGGACGTCACGATAAATCACAGCATTACGGGATCAGAGGCGTTTACTGGCATTTTCGAGACATTGAACAATTTGAAAACCGCGCTCTCGAACAACGATGTGACGGGCATAACAAATCAGCTTGCTCCAATCACCGCAGCTCAGAATCAACTTAATCGTTATATCGGGCAATGTGGGACGCGGACGAACAGTTTGGATACCGCGAGTTCAACACTTACCGATATGGACACGCGCATAACCGGACTCACTTCAAATATCGAAGATGCCGACATGGCGAAATTGATTACAGAGTACCAAACGAAACAATTAGCCCTGCAGGCCTCATATCAAATGGCAGCGAATTTGACCAGTAATTCAATCTTGAATTTTATCAGATAACGGGGATTGGATATCCTTGTGAAAAAGGTGGGGCGATGTTAATCCTGACACGGAAGTTGGGTGAGTCGATCACGGTCGGTAATGATATTAAAATTACTTTTCTGGAAGCCAAGGGAAGACAGATCAAGTTGGGGATCGAGGCCCCACCCCACATTGCCGTTCATCGGGAGGAAGTTTACCATCTCATAAAGGAACAGAATATGCGGGCCGTGAAGGTGGCGAGCATGGAGAAGGAAACCTTGCCTGATATCTGGGATGGATTGAAAAACCTCTTGTCCAAAGATGGAGAGAGGCCTTGAAGGCATTTACACTATTTTAGAGGTTCGGCAGATATTGAGAACAGGGAGGTTAATGGCGTGAATATTGTAACCACGCGCTTCAGGGAGATCGATATAGATGAATCTAAGATCATCGATATGCGGGGAGGTATTCTCGGATTCGAACATCTGAAGAAATATGTATTGCATATAAGGGATGATAATAACCCCTTCTGGTGGTTGCAGTCTCTTGAAGACGGTGCAATTGCCTTTGTCGTGATCAATCCATATTCTGCAAAAGCAGACTATGAACCGATGATAAGCGATAATGATGTAAAGCTTCTTGAAATAGAAGAAGCAGAGGACGTGGTCCTTCTTGCCATTGTGACCATCCGCCAAAAGCCTTTTTCTGTGTCTGTAAATCTCAGAGCGCCTCTCGTGATCAATGCAAAGAAGAAGATTGCAAAACAGATTGTCCTCGAAGACGCGCAATATCCTGTGCAGTATTACTTGACAGCGATGGGAACTGGTAATGATGTGCAAGATAGTGAAAGATAGGATGATTGCGAGGCAGGCACCCCGTGAAGAGCAATCTGGTTCAATATGGTGCGGTATTATTCTTCAAGCCGAATGATTAAAAATCAAGCCGATTAGCTCCCCTAACTTCGTATAAAGGTCTTGAATTTCCTTGGGGGGGATTTCGCGAATTACTTTTCCCGTATCTTTATCTGTGACAACTACAGATATGTCTTCACCCTTCTTCCCATATGTTGAGAAGCTTAAACCGATATTCATGGATTCCATGTGACTTTGAATCTGCTGAAGTGCTTGATTGGCCGCTGCGCCGCTTATAGGTTTGGGGTTTTGAGATGCTTGTGCAGAAGGGGCTTGCGGAGGGGTCGCTCCCGTCGCGGCACCCGGCATCGGGGAAACCACCGGCGTTGCATTTACATTTGAAATTGCCATGTCCATTGCTTTAGAAACCTCCTTTCGTTATATATATCGGCATTTTCTGGAAAAACTTTATACCTTTTTAATGTAATTATGTTTTGACGTCCAGAAATCGAGGCTCCCAGGATTTCCCTCCATAACCCTTGAACCATTTCTCACGATGGCCGAGTCTGGATAAACCCTGCCTTAGCTTATGGAGCTCATCTTCGGCTGTGGCCTCGCAATCCTGGTTTAATCTCAAGGTTTTGCTGATGAGATTCTCGACCATCTTCATGAGAGATTGCAGGCGTTTCCGCGCTTCCGGGTTAAGCATTGCCTCGTCGGAGGGATTTGCATCCCTGACCATGCGGATTTCGTCGTCTATTCTATTGATGAAGACTATATGATCGTGACGCCGGGCAATCATGATTTCAATGGCATCCACGTTGTGTTCTTTCATCATATCTTTCAGGGATACGGTGGCAGAAATAAAATCTTTGAAAATAGTGATTTTCTTCTCCAGTAATCCGCAGAGCCTGGAGAGGTGGGCGGATTCTGACCCTGATTTCTCATTTGCCATTGCTATACCCTCATTTCTCTAGCGGATGTGCTTCCTTTGCCTATATCAGCAGTGCGCCGCAGACCGGAGGTAATGTCCTCGGTAGAATTGCCGTTAAGGATCTCTTCCCAGGCCGATTTCAGTTCCACTAATATCCAGATTGTGTGGTCTATCGCTCTTAAGTCTCTTTTCAAGTCCGCTTCTGCTAAACAAAGCATCATGTGATTGTAGAGGGAGCGCAAGTTAGAGGCTACTTCACCTCCCTTTTCAAAATCGAGTGCGGAGTTGAGTGCGAAAATAAAATCCTGTGCTTTAATTAGCGCCTTCGCTTTTTCTTCGTAATCGTGGGAGATGTACTTTGCCTTGGCAGTTTTCAGGTTCCCTATCGCTTCCTCATAGCATATCAGAACCAGGCGCTTGGGGTCTGCTGTTAATACTCCTGTTTTCTGGTAGGCGCTGATGCCTTTACCGTACATATATTCTATCCTCCGTATTTGATACTATAATTATCATAGCGATTTCCATCCGTTGGCTGCGGCATTAAGCTGCCCGAGAAGCCAGTTACTCTGATTCTGGATAGTGTTTAACGCTGTTTCCATCGCCACAAATTCGTTTGTCATCTGCTGTTTTTTCTGATCAAGCTGCGCATTCATCTGATCGATCTCTGTCTGAAAGTTATTGATACTGTCTTGAAGTGATGTCTCCTTGAAAGAAACATAGCCGCTGTAAGGGTCAGTAATATTAAAAAGGGTACGGTCAAAAAGATCTGCCGTGCCGATGGTTAATTTGACGGTTCCGGCATCCCCCGTGGCTGTTCCTGTGTACAATACAGAAAGGCCTTCCGTGTTGGCGTTGCCAGTGTTTCCTGTCAGGACCTGTCCGTGCCCGGTTGCGGCCTCACCGTTGATGGTTCCCGCCACGTCGTTACCGTTATTGACGGTTTGATCTGAGTTCCATAAAAGGTGGTTATCCTCCGATATGGTAAAGCTTCTACTTCCGTAGACATTATTGGTGAGAACAAGGTGATTACTGCCGTCATTGGAAGCGGTTATGTCTAAAGCCAAGCCGCCGGTCTGGCCGCCTGTATTAGTTGAGAGGACCGTGCCAAAATCAAGTCCTCTGTCGGAAGGTTCGCCAATAGCGAGGGCAAGCTGGCTTGTTCCAGAAGATTTATCGGTGACCACAATCCGGCCCGAGGTGTCTATAGATGCGGTCACGTTATTAGAAAAGGCATTTTGTACGGCTGTAAGC
>JBEKXK010000028.1:0-36551 GCA_049512055.1 Syntrophales bacterium
CATAGTGTGCAAGGAAGAAA
The DNA here is from genome assembly GCA_049512055.1 of Syntrophales bacterium. Taxonomy (GTDB): domain Bacteria; phylum Desulfobacterota; class Syntrophia; order Syntrophales; family UBA2185; genus Fen-1135. Next base: position 21 of record JBEKXK010000028.1, read on the forward strand.
AAAAAGAGGCAACCTGATTTTCAAAGAACCCAAAAACCCGTCCAAATCCCTGATTCCACAAGGGCCATAATACCCATTTCAGGTTATATTGGACAGCACTGACTCAATATCATTTATATTATATTGTCATAGCAAGCCAAAACCAAAAACCATCATCGTCAAGGTTCTTGTAACACCTGTCATTCCCGCAGTGGTTTTGAGCGGGAATCCAGATTTTGTCCGATTTTTTAAAGCTGCATAACCCATAAATACATTCGGGTATTACAAAAGCATCTTTCATTATGAGATGAGCCCATAATTCTTCATGACGCTCTTTAATTTTTCATAGTTGCCGTCCGACATCTTGTACATGGGAAGCCGCACATCATAAGAAATCTTGCCCATCATGGAGAGCGCAGCCTTGACCGGCACGGGGTTGGTTTCAATAAAGAGGGCATCTATCAACGGAACCAGTTTATGATGCAGCTCCTGCGCCTTCTTGATGTTACCTCCCTTAAAGGCGTCTACCATGGCCGCCATGTCGGCAGGCACGATATTGGAAACAACGGAGATGACGCCTCTGCCGCCTATCGCCAGCAGGGGGAAGGTGAAGAAATCATCGCCCGAAAGGACATCAAACTTATCGCCGCAGAGACTGATCACATCCTGCATCTGCTTCAAAGAGCCTGACGCCTCTTTGATTCCCACGATATTGCTTATTTTTGCAAGTCTGCCAACTGTCTCCGGTAGGAGATTCACGCCGGTCCTGCTGGGAATGTTGTATGGGACAATCGGGATGGGGACACTCTCCGCGATAATCTTGAAATGCTGATAAAGTCCCTCCTGGGTCGGCCTGTTATAATATGGACAGACCATCAGCGCACCGTCTGCACCAGCCTCATGGGCATGCCTCGTCAGCCGTAGGGCCTCATCCGTACTGTTCGAACCGGTGCCGGCGATGACCGGGACCCTTTTCTTTACGGCGTCTATCGTAATTTCAATCACCCTGTCATGTTCCTCATGAGACAGGGTCGAGGATTCGCCTGTGGTTCCACAGGGAACAATACCGTCGGTTCCATTCTTGATCTGAAACTCGATTAGCTCCCTCAGCGACTTCTCATCAACTTTTCCTTTTCTGAAAGGCGTGACGATCGCCACGATTGCTCCACTAAACATAATATCTCCTTATCTTAAAAATTCGGGTATTTCCTCTCCCCTGATTAAATCCTCGTAAACCTCTCTTTTTCTAATTACAAAAAATTGGTCGTCACTGACAAGAACTTCTGGTATCCTCCCTCTTGAATTATAGTTGGATGACATCGTGAAGCCATATGCACCGGCGCTCATAACCGCCATCAACTCCCCTCTTTCAAATCTGGAAATCCTTCTTCCCTTGGCCAGGTAGTCGCCGGACTCGCAAATCGGACCGACCACGTCGGCGATGATTTCCTCTCTCTCTTTCTCAATCACCGGCCGGATCCGATGGTACGAATTATACAAACTGGGACGGACCAAATCGTTCATCCCGGCATCAACGATGATAAAGTTTTTCGCGTCATTGCTTTTCGTGTAGAGAACCTCTGTTACGAGAATTCCCGCATTGCCTACAATTACCCTTCCCGGCTCAAGAATGAAAGTACAATTTATATCCTTTGAGGCATTAATAATGGCCTTGGCGTACTCAGAGGGATGAGGGACATCCTCCTGGTCGTAGGTAATGCCGAGGCCCCCTCCCAGATCGAGATACTTGATATCCATGCCGTCTTCCCGGAGCAGCCGTACAAGCTTCTTGATACGGTCGAGGGCGTCGAGGAAGGGGGAAATCTTTGTCACCTGGGATCCGATATGACAGCTCACACCTTTAATATCCAGATATCTCAGCTTTCGCGCCTGGCGGTATTCTTCGAGAGACTTCTTGATGTCGATACCGAATTTATTGCTCATAAGCCCCGTCGATATGTGGGGATGGGTTTCGGGATCCACATCCGGGTTTACCCTCAATGCGATGCCAGCTTTCTTTCCCAGCCTTTCGGCGCAGCTGTTGATCACCTCAAGCTCCTGGGACGACTCCGCATTAAACATCAGAATATCCGCATTGAGGGCATATTCGATTTCATCGACTTTCTTCCCCACTCCGGAATAAACGACCTTGCGGGCGTCAACCCCCGCCTGCAGCGCTCGATACAGCTCTCCTCCGGAGACTATATCCACGCCGCTTCCCTCGGCAATGAAAATTCTAAGCACGGCGATATTCGAATTGGACTTAACGGCAAAGCACGTAATATGCGGGACGCCGGCAAACGCCCCATCGAACACGCGGAAATGGTGCTTCAGCGTCCGCTGACTGTAGAGATAAAATGGCGTCCCCACTTTCCGGGCAATGTCCGTCACAGACACTTCCTCGCACCAGAGCGCATTATCTTTGTAATGAAAGTAATTCATTTACCTTTGGCATTAATAATAGTCTTCCCCGCTGGGGTTGATTTATTTCTTTCCGGATCCTTCCTTTCCACGAGGATAATCCTCGCCAACCACAACCTCGCCGATATTGGAGGCCTGGCTGCAAAGTCCCGACAAATCGCATGTTGCAATGCGATACGTATAAAGATATCCGGACTTAATTCCGGAGTCCAGATAAATCGCGACATTCGCCCCTTCCCTCGCCAGCTTGGGGTCATTGGATGGAAGATCGGCCACAACGGCATACTCGCGTGGACACTCCGGGCAGGTAGCGCCCTTCGCAAGCAGTTCACTCCTCTCGATCTTGTATTTCTGAATGCCGCCCTTTGCTTCCGGAATGGTCCAGCGAAGAACAACCCCGAAATCGGCAAGACTCACCTTTAGGTCAGAAATGGCCTTTGGCGGTACGACGCCGGAAGGCCGCGGATCGCCTTTCTTCCCGCAGCTACAGAGCACTCCGCCGAGGACCAGTATAGAACACAGAATTGCAATCAGCAACCTGAGAATCTTTGTCACTTCTTCTTACCTCTAATATCTTTGAGCCGCTGCGACACAGTTTTCTTTGAAGTCCCGCCGGGGCTCCTCTTTGAATGCACCGCATGCTCTACTTTGAGAAATGTATAGACGTCTTCCCCGAAGCCCCTGTGAAACCGCCGGAATTCCGCCAGTGTCAGAACGGGCATGTCCCTTTTCTTCTCGATGCAATAGGCGACGAGTCGCCCGACTACTTTATGGGCTTCCCGGAAAGGAACGCCTTTCATGACGAGATATTCAGCAATGTCCGTCGCCGTTGAAAACCCGCCGGAGGCTGCTTTCAGCATTTTCTCTCTGTTGAATTTCAAATGCCCCGCCATCTCACACAGAATTTGGGCGCAGCTCTTCACCGTAATTACCGCATCAAAGAGCGGTTCCTTATCCTCCTGGAGATCCCTGTTATATGTCATAGGAAGTCCCTTCATCACAGTAAGCACGGCAAAGAGGTCTCCATAAACCCGTCCCGCCTTTCCCCGGATAAGCTCAGCCACGTCGGGATTCTTCTTTTGCGGCATGATGCTGCTTCCTGTGGTAAAGGCGTCAGAGATCTCCACAAACTGAAACTCACCCGTCGACCAGATGACGAGGTCTTCACAGAACCGGCTCATGTGCATCATCAGGAGAGATGCTATAAAAATGAATTCCGCGACAAAGTCACGATCCGATACGGCGTCCATGCTGTTGTGAGATATTGCCGGAAATCTCAGCAGTCTCGCGACATAGGACCTATCTATGGGAAGACCTGTCCCTGCCAGGGCAGCCGATCCCAGGGGCATGATGTTCACCCGTCTGTGGCATTCACATAATCGCTCTTCATCCCTGTCCAGCATTTCCCAGTAGGCCAGAAGATAATGCGCTAATAGCACGGGCTGCGCCCTCTGCATATGAGTATATCCCGGCAGGATTGTCCCATCTCCCTTACCGGCCAACTCAATGAGCGATGCCTTCAGCTGCGACACGATTTCTACGATCTGCCGAATTTCATCTCTCAAGTACATCCGGACGTCGAGCGAGACCTGATCGTTTCTGCTCCTTCCCGCATGGAGCTTACCGCCCGCCTCCCCAGTCATTTCTATCAAGGCCTTCTCAATGGCCATGTGGATGTCTTCGTCCTCAGGCTTGAAGGCAAACCGACCTTTTTCGATTTTTGCAAGGATATCCGTAAGCCCCTTGACTATGACCCTCTCATCCTTCCTGGAGATAATTTTCTGTTTGGAAAGCATCCGGGCATGGGCAATGCTCCCCTCGATGTCATAGCGATAGAGGCGTTTATCAAAGTGAATCGAAGCGGTGAATGCCTCTACCATCTTGGCTGTCGGCTGGCTGAACCGCCCGCCCCACGGTTTCTTCTGTTTTCCTGACATCGGCTTGTCCTTACACTTTTCCTTTTTTCATAAACGCTTGAATCTTCAGCCTCAGGGCATTGAGCCTTATGAAGCCTGTGGCGTCTTTTTGATCGTAAACCCTGTCTTTCTCAAAGGTGACAAATTCCTCACTGTAGAGCGAGTTTGGTGACTTGCGTCCGACGACGATGCAATTTCCCTTGTACAATTTCAGACGCGCAGTCCCCGTGACATTTTCCTGCGTTTCATCGATGAATTTCTGCAGCACCTTCATCTCCGGCGAATACCAGAAGCCGCTGTAGACCAGCTGTGCATATTTAGGAATCAGAGCATCACGCATCAGCATCACTTCGCGGTCCATCGTAATAGACTCGACGGCACGATGGGCAGCCCAAAGCACCGTACCGCCGGGAGTTTCATAAACACCCCTTGATTTCATGCCGACAAAACGATTTTCCACCATGTCGATCCTGCCGATCCCGTTAGCCCCCGCCAATTCGTTCATGCTGTGGAGAAGCTTTGCCGGACTCATCTTCACCCCGTCGATCGCTACGGGATTCCCTTTCCAGAAATCGATTTCCACGTATGTGGCAAGGTCAGGCGCTTCTTCCGGGGCCGTCGTCAACACAAACATATCTTCCGTGGGCTCCATCCAGGGATCTTCAAGGATCCCGCCCTCGTGAGAAATGTGGAGCAGATTCCTGTCGCTGCTGTACGGCTTTTCTTTTGTAATAGCCACAGGAATGTCGTGCTTCCGGGCATAATCGATCATCGATCCTCGCGAATCAAAGAACCACATGGGGTCCCTCCATGCCGCGATGATCCTGATGGCCGGGTTCAGCGCCGTGTATGTCAATTCGAATCGCACCTGGTCATTCCCCTTGCCCGTAGAACCATGCGAGACGGCATCAGCCCTTTCTGCCGCCGCAATTTCAATTTGTCTTTTTGCAATGAGAGGCCTCGCGAGCGATGTGCCCATGAGATAGGTGCCCTCATAGATGGCATTGGCCCGGAGGGCCGGAAAGACAAAGTCTTTCACGAATTCTTCCTGTAAATTGTCTATATATACTTTGCTGGCTCCTGTTTTTTGCGCCTTATCCCTGATTCCGTCCAGCTCTTCTTCCTGACCTATATCGGCGGCAAAGGCAATTACCTCGCACTTGTATGTCTCAATCAACCATTTCAGAATGACGGATGTATCCAATCCTCCTGAATAGGCCAGCACTACTTTTTTCACCGCATCAGCCAAGACCTTACCCTCCTAAAATCAATATCTCCATTACCGCCTTCTGCACATGAAGGCGATTCTCCGCCTGATCGATGACCACGGAATGGGGACCATCGATAACATCGTCCGTTATCTCCTCGCCCCGGTGAGCGGGCAGACAGTGCATGACAATAGCATCTTTCCGGGCACGGGCAAGCATTTCTTTGTTGACCTGATACCCTCTAAATATTTTCTTCCTCTCTTCCTTTTCCGCCTCCTGACCCATGCTCGTCCAGACATCCGTATAGATTACATCTGCATCCTTAACAGCATCAGCAGGATTACGATAAAGAGTTATGCCGCCCTCGGCCTTTTTCATGCCCCTTTCCAATATATCCTGCGCGGGCTCGTATTTTTCCGGACACGCAAGGCTGAGCCGGATAGAAAGCCTGGCTGCAGCATCTATCCACGAGTTCGCCACATTGTTGCCGTCTCCTACATATGCAATCTTCAGCCCTTCATATTTGCCCTTTTTCTCAATGATGGTCAAAAGGTCGCTCAAAATCTGACAGGGATGCTGCTGGTCCGTCAAGCCATTGATAACGGGGATAGTCGCATATGCGGCAAAGTTCTCCAAAAAAGACTGGGAATATGTCCTTATCACGACTGCATCAAGATACCGAGACATGACCCTTGCAGTATCGGAGATATCCTCACCCCTGCCGACTTGGGTATCGCGATTGTTCAGGAATAACGCCATCCCTCCCAATTGATAAATGCCCACCTCAAAAGATATTCGTGTTCTCGTAGACGATTTGTCAAAAATCATCCCGAGGGTTTTCCCGGAAAGCGGCGTATGAGACACACCCGCCTTGAGCATTTTCTTGACTTTGTCAGCCTTTTCGAACACCGCTTCAAAATCAGCCCGTTCAAGGTCATAGAGGCTTAGGAAATCCTTTTTCATTTATCGATTATCACCTCGCCCAAAATTGCAACAGCAGCATCTACATCTTTCTCCGTGATAGTCAACGGCGGGACGAATCGAAGAACACTTCCACCGGTGCAATTAATCAACAAGCCTCGGTCCATGCACGAGCTGACTATTGGTGACCCGTCGATGCTGATCTCTATGCCGATGATTAAACCTCTCCCCCGTATCTCCTTTATGATGGATGCTCTGTTTTTCAGCTCGTGCAGCTTCTTTAAGAAATAAGCCCCAACGTTCCTCACGTTTTCCAGAATTCCATCCTTCAGGATGGTCTCCAGAGTTGCCAGTGCTGCAGCCATCGCTAGCGGATTCCCGCCGAAGGTTGAGGCATGGCTGCCCGGCTGAAACGCAGATGCAACGCGATCGGTGGCCATCATCACGCCTATCGGAAAACCGTTGCCGACGGCCTTTGCCAGCGTAACAATATCAGGCTCTACATTATAATGTTCGTAAGCGAAAAGGGTTCCCGTCCTCGCCATCCCCACCTGAATCTCGTCAAGAATCATGAGTATGCCTTTTTCATTGCAGATCTTCCTGACCAAAGATAGATATTTGTCATCGGGAATCTTTACGCCCCCTTCTCCCTGGATCGGCTCCAGCATGACTCCGCATGTCTTATCCGTAATTGCATCCCTGAGTGCAGAAATATTGTCAAACGGCACATGTTTGAATCCCTCAAGGAGCGGCGCAAACCCGACTTGAAACTTGGTCTGTCCGGTAGCAGTCACCGTCGCCATCGTTCTCCCGTGGAAAGAATCTTTCATGGTAATCAGTTCGTATTTTCCCGCGCCCATGTTCTCGTAGGCATACTTCCGGGCAATCTTTATCGCTGCTTCATTTGCCTCCGCCCCGCTATTGCAGAAAAAAGCCTTTTGGGCGAAAGAATTCTCCATGAGTTTCTGTGCATAAAGAATCTGCGGTTCTATATGGTAGAGATTTGACACATGGGTGAGAATCTCCACCTGTTTTTTTATCGCCTCAACCACTTTGGGATGCGAATGTCCCAGGCTGCAAACGGCAATCCCTGCAACGAAGTCAAGGTATTCTTTCCCGTTGCTGTCCCAGACCCTGGCGCCGGATCCCCTCACGAGCACTATGGGAAAGCGTTTATACGTGGACATGATATATTTATCTGATAGCGCCATCAATTCATCTGTTGTCATTTATCAACCACCTTGCTCATGAAATACTTTACTAAGCTGAGAACTGGCTTTCATCACTTTCGAAGACAATTTCAAAGATCTCTCACAGAACTATTTCTGTGCCTATGCCTCTATCCGTGAACATCTCGAGAAGCACGGCATGCTTCAGACGCCCGTCCACAATATGAGTTTTCTTTACACCGCCGTTAAGCGCTTTCAGACAGCACTTAACCTTAGGATACATGCCTCCGCTTATAGTCCCGGTATCTATCATGCTGATAACGTCCCTGTCCGTCATGGTATTGACTAAATGCCCGGCCGCATTAACAACACCTTCCACATCAGTCAACAGAATCAGTTTCTCCGCCTTAAGCGCAGCCGCCATCTCGCCGGCAACGATATCCGCATTTATATTATATGTCTCGCCATTGTCTCCCAGGCCGGTGGGAGCGATGACAGGAATAAAACCATTATTTTCAAGGGAAACGATCAACTCTGCATTGATGCTCTTGACCTTCCCTACAAGGCCGATGTCGATAATTTCCGGAGGCGTTGTCTTTGCCTTCTCCTCACTCAGATAATATTTTTCCGCCCGGATCAGTTCTCCGTCCTTTCCGCTCAGGCCCACTGCCTTGCCGCCGTGTTGATTTATGAGACCAACAATTTCCTTGTTAACCTTGCCCACGAGGACCATCTCTACAATGTCCATCGTCTCTTCGTCAGTTACCCGCATGCCCTGGATGAATTTGGAGTCCTTGCCCAGTTTTTTCAAGAAGCTGCCGATCTGCGGGCCTCCCCCGTGAACAACCACGGGATGGATGCCTATATACTTCATCATAACAACATCTTTGGCGAACTGATCCTTCAGCTCCGCATCGACCATGGCATGGCCGCCGTACTTGATGACGACGGTCTTGTTATAAAACCTGCGTATATAAGGAAGGGCCTCCAGCAGAATTTCGGCCCGCTCAATGGACTTCCCTATAGTATCCATACTAATCCCCCGTTAAAGGATATATCTGCTTAAGTCTTCATCCTCGACGATGTTCTCGAGTTTCTCCTTCACATAATTGGCATCAATGACCACTTCCTTTCCTGCCATATCGGGGGCGTCGAAGGAGATGTCATCCAGGAGGGTCTCCATAATCGTGTAGAGCCGCCTGGCCCCTATGTTTTCTGTTCTTTCGTTCACCACTGCCGCCACTTCTGCAACCTCTGCAATTGCATCATCCGTGAATGAAAGTTTGACCTCCTCGGTGGCCATCATTTCTATATACTGCCTGATAAGGGCATTATGTGGTTCCGTCAGGATGCGGATGAACTCCTCCTTTCCGAGGGAGTCCAGTTCGACCCTGATGGGAAACCGCCCCTGAAGCTCGGGGATCAGATCGGAGGGCTTTGAGGAGCTGAATGCACCGGCAGAGATAAAAAGTATGTGGTCCGTCTTAACCATTCCATACCGTGTATTTACGGTGGAGCCTTCCACTATGGGCAGGAGGTCCCTTTGAACGCCCTCTCTCGAGACATCCGGGCCATGAGTTGAATCACTTCCCACGATCTTATCGATCTCATCGAGGAATATGATACCCGACTGTTCAACCCTTTCAACGGCAGTTCTCGTAACCTTGTCCATGTCCACCAGTCTCTGGGCCTCTTCCTGTTCCAATATTTCCAGCGCCTCGGGGACTTTCACCCTTCTCTTCTTCTTCTTCTGCGGAAAAATATTCCCAAACATTTCCTTGATATTCAAACCCATATCTTCGATGCCGGACGATGTAAAGACTTCTATCATCGGGCCGCTTCTCGTTTCCGAGATCTCCAATTCCACGAAGCGGCCGTCAAGCTTCCCCTCGCGGAGAAGCCTGCGCATCTTTTCACGAGTATTATCTATCTGCAGAGGCTGCTCGGCTTCATGCAATTCCAAATGCCTGTCTGAGATAAGATCCTCCACCTTTCTCTCCACAGGCTTTGGCGGAAGCAAAACATCCAGAAGCCTTTCTTCCGCCAGCTCAGCCGCCTTGGGTTTTACATTCTGCTGCTCTTCCGATTTGATCATGTTCACAGCCAGCTCAACGAGATCGCGAACCATGGACTCCACATCCCTGCCGACGTAACCTACCTCGGTAAACTTTGACGCCTCCACTTTCAAGAAAGGGGAGTTTTCCAGTTTCGCCAGTCTCCGGGCGATCTCCGTCTTGCCTACGCCGGTGGGACCAATCATGATGATGTTTTTCGGAGAAATTTCTTCTGCCAGCTCTTTTGTCACATTCTGGCGCCTCCACCTGTTTCTGAGCGCAATTGCTACGGCCTTCTTGGCCTCACCTTGACCGATGATGTACTTGTCTAATCTTTCCACGATCTCTCGTGGCGTTAATTGCTTAGATGACATAATTTTTTTTGCCTTTTCCCGAATTCACTGCTTCGATTTCTTGTCGCTCCTGCCGTCCGGTTTCGGATTAACGTCCAGCTCCTCAATGGTAATATTGTCATTTGTATAGATACAAATTTCCGATGCTATCTTAAGGGCCTCTTTCGCTATCTCCGTTGCCGTCAAGCCCGAGTACCTGACAAGGGCTCGCGCCGCCGCCAGAGCGTAGGGGCCTCCAGACCCTATGGCCATTACATCGTCATCGGATTCGATGACATCTCCGTTTCCTGAAATGATCAGGAAGTGATCCTTGCTCACGGCAATCATCAATGCCTCAAGATGTCTCAATATCCTGTCCGTTCTCCAGTCCTTGGTAAGTTCAACAGCGGCCCTCAACAGATTGCCCTTATATTGCTCAAGCTTCTGATCGAAGCGGTCAAAGAGGGTGAAGGCGTCGGCTGTTGCACCCGCAAAACCGACAACGACCTGATTATTGTATAGTCTGCGGACCTTTCTGGCGCCGTGCTTCATTATCGTTACATCAACTGTAACCTGACCATCGCCGGCGACTGTAACTTTTCCATTGTGCCTGACGGCCAATATCGTTGTTCCTCTTATATTCATGAGCGCATTAGACCTCCCGCGAAGAGTCTTCTTGATCACTTCGCCTCTGTTGCATTATCCTCCCTTGCGCGAACTTGGTCTTTTTCGGGCTTATCACCTCTGGCCTTGGGATGGGCCTTATCGTAAACCTCCAGCAGCCTCCCGACGGTCACAGACATGTATTTTTGCGTCGTGGAAAGGCTTTCATGACCGAGAAATTCCTGAATGGCCCTGAGATCAGCACCTGCTTCCATCATATGTGTGGCGAAGGTGTGTCTTAACATGTGGGGGCTTATCTTTTTCCCCAATCCGCTCGCAATGACCAATTTATCCAGTATCCTTGCCACACCCCTCGTACTCAGCCTCGCACCTGCCCTGTTGATGAAGACCGGATCATCCGAACCAGTCTTAGTATTTTCCGGAGAAATTTCGTTTCTTTTTTCAAGATATGTTTTCAGGGCAGCAATTGCCTTATCGCCAACCGGGACCATCCTTTCTTTCTTTCCCTTTCCCCTGATCTTCATGAGGCCCAGGCTGTAATCGACATCACTCTTGTTTAAACCCGCAAGCTCAGAGAGGCGAATACCCGAAGAATAAAACAACTCAATGATGGCCCTGTCTCTCAATCCAAAGGCATCTGTCGGGCCTTTTGAGTTGAGCAGACTAAACATCTCTTCCACCGATAGGAATGCAGGCACATATTTTTCTATCTTCGGACCCTGGACCATTTGCCCGGGATTGACCTTTATCTTTCCTTTGCGTTCAAGATAATTGAAAAAAGTCCTGAGAGCAGTAACCTTCCTCGATATGGTTACCTTCTTAAGCCTTTCACGATAGAGAGATCCCAAGAAAGCCCTGATGACCATGTGGTCAACATCAATCATGCCTTCCGTATCATCTATTTTCGCAGATATGTTGTTCGCATCAAGAAAGGCCTTGAATTGCCTGAGATCGGCAATGTAATTCTTTTTCGTATTCGGAGAGAGGTTCCTCTCAACCTCCATGTGAAGCCCGAAATTTGCGATTTCCTTTTCCATATCTCGCAAAAAATAAGAGCCACGAAATTTTTTCAAATACAAGCACGTCCGTACTCTCTCGTGGCGCACATAAAAACTGTTACAGTCACTTATTAATGGAAATCAAATCCTGTGAGCCTGCAGCCTATTAATTAATCAGTGTTCTTAACTCTCAGATATCGCAAAGTCCTCACATCTTATATTTTCCAAAATCGTCAGGAGAAAGATTCTCCAAAAATTCCTTCAATTTATCATCTTTTAAAGTATCTAGATCCGCTATTTTCTTGCCGAAATCAACGTTCCTCGATTTTTCGATGACCTTTTCATCCACATATATGGGGGCATTGGCCCGCAAGGCAAGGGCAATGGCGTCACTTGGCCGGGAATCAACAACTATTGTCTCGCCGCTTCTCAACAAATGGACATTGGCAAAAAAGGTGTTATTCCTGAGATCATGGATCTCAATCTGGATTACCTCTATATTAACAGCCTTCAGGATTTCATAAATGAGATCGTGCGTCATGGGCCTGGAAAAAGTGATCTTCTCCAACTCCGTCGCAATGGCGCTTGCCTCAAAAAGGCCTATCCATATAGGAATGGCCTTTTTCTCATCCATATCCTTTAAAATTACGATGGGCGTATTCGTCAGCGGATCTATCGTTAAGCCTGCAACCTTCATCTTAATTAACATTCAGTAACCTCCCCCGCAGAGAATGTTGATACGCGTCGGTAATCAAAACAGACACCGTGTTGCCGATCATTTCACGGCCTCCTCTGAAGTTCACAATCTTATTGGTGCGTGTCCTGCCAGTCACATCTTCTTTGGAGTTCTTGCTTATTTCCTCAACAAGAATTTCTTCCCTATTCCCTATCATGGCCTCATTTCTTTCCAAGGTATGCTTTTCTTGAAGAGCCTGAACAATCTTAAGCCTATCACTCTTAACGCATTCGCTGACCTTGTCGCCGAGTTCTGCCGCGGCAGTCCCAACCCGTTGTGAGTACATGAAAGAGAACAAGTTATCAAACCTGATTTTTCCCATCATGTCAATTGTTGCTTGAAAATCCCTATCTGTTTCACCGGGAAACCCTACAATAATGTCTGAAGTAATACTGATGTCCTGGCAAATGGACCTGAGTTTATACACTCTCTCACAATACTCGGCAATTGTATAACATCTGTTCATCATTTTAAGGACTCTGTCAGAACCAGTCTGCACGGGAAGATGGATATGTTCACATAATTTATCGACCTCTGAAAAACAGCGCACCAGCCTATCGGATAGGTCCTTAGGGTGCGAGGTTGTAAATCTTATTCTTTCGATACCCCCGATCGATCCGATTTCTTGCAGCAAATCTGCAAAGTCATGTCCATTGCCGATAGCCTTGCCGTATGAATTGACATTCTGCCCAAGGAGTGTAACCTCCTTAATGCCACGACCGGCCAGCAACTCCACTTCCTTTACGATCTCCGGCAATGATCTGCTCTCCTCTTTGCCTCGTAAATGAGGAACTACACAGTAGGAACAAAAATTGTTGCATCCCTGCATTATGGTCACATAGGCCGTCACTTTCCCATTTTCAGTTGGCGTCAGGATGCCGAGTGACTTCACTGCTTCATGAAATTCCGTACGAACTACCGGCTGCCTCGTTTCTTCGATCCTCGTTATCAAATCGGGAAGACTGTGTATGTTATGTGTCCCGAAAACCAGATCGAGGTGAGGAACTCTTTCAATGAATTTCAATCCCCACTGTTGAGCAAGACAACCGCCTACTCCAATGATGAGCTTGGGTTTCCTCTTCTTAAATTCTTTCAGCCGACCCAGTTGACTGTATACCTTCTGTGCAGCCTTTTCTCTTATGCTGCACGTGTTGATGATGATAAGGTCGGCCTTCCCGACATCGTCAACGCTCGCATATCCAGATCTTTCCATCAATGCCGCGATCTTCTCAGAATCGTGGACATTCATCTGACAGCCAAATGTGTAAATAAATAGATTCTTCTGCAATCTCTACAATTATCCTAAATATTTATTGCCGGCTCTCTGAAATTACCCATACTTCATTCATTTGATGCTTTCTCGCCGCCGCTCAAGGCCGTGTTCGCCGAATGCCGAATGATACTATTCCTTAAGAATCGAAGATTCTCCGCAGCTTGTTGCGGAGAGCTTCAAATAATTAATATAAGGGCAATTTATAGTCAACAAATTTTTAACTCTGAAAAATTCAGTCCGGGCACTTTCCCGGCGAGAGTCTTTCGTAGAATTATTTTATTGCCGTCCTTCCAAGGTGGGGGCAAAAGATGTGCGAGCTTTGAACGAAGTGTTCCCTGTGACCGGTCAATAGCGGACGGGGGCGGCGGGCAAATAGATTTCCCCTCGCAGGATATTTTTATGGTCTCATTTTTTTGGCGCTTGATTTCTGCAGATAATCTTTTTTAAGCTTCTTATTCACAGGAGGACGGGAAGGTTATGCAGAGCCAATATTAACTGAATTAACTACACACGCAGGCCGTTACATATATTGAAAAATTACGGGTCAATTTTATCTTAAAGCTTGTCTAATCTAAGACCTTTCTTATTTTGTCGGATAAATCACCCATCTGAAAAGGCTTCTGTATGAATGCCTTGCAGCCGTGTTTCATGATTTCCTTCGCCTTGCCGTTGATGCTGTATCCGCTGGAGAGGATCACCCTTACGTCAGGGTTTATTGATTTAAGAGCATCAAATGTCTCACCGCCTCCCATACCGGGCATTATCATATCCAGAATAATCACATCGATCTCGCCCTGCTTCTCTCTATATATTTCTACAGCGTCCCCGCCATTCTTTGCCACATGAACACTGTAACCCAAAACCTCCAACAACTCGCGGCTCACTTCAACGATCATGTCTTCGTCATCCACGAGGAGGATCGTGCCCTCGCCCTTTACTATGTCTGCGGCGACGTGCGCTTCCTTTACAAACTCCTTCTCCGAAGCGGGGAGATAGACGGTGAAAGTCGCACCGTGTCCTTTCTCGCTATAGACGTTTATTATACCGTTGTGGCTTTTGATGATGCCATAAACGGATGCAAGCCCGAGGCCCGTACCCCTGCCCATCTCCTTTGTCGTGAAAAACGGCTCGAATATCCTCTCCTTCGTCTTCTCATCCATACCGATACCCGTATCCGTCACCAAAACCTTCACATACCTTCCCGGTTTTACATAAAAGGGTTTCATGTATCCCGTATTGATAGTAACGTTCGCCGTCTCCAGGTGTAGGTCCCCGCCTCCAGGCATAGCCTGCCAAGCATTCACATAAAGATTCAGGAAAACCTGCTCGATCTGCCCCCGATCGACCTCAACCGTCCACAGATTTTCCTCAAACTTTCGGTGGATCGTTATCTCCTTCTTTGTCCTGCCAAACATCGTGGAAGTCTTATCGAGGATGTCGTTTAAGTCAGCAACCGCGACCTCGTACCGTCCGCCGCGGGCGAACCCCAGAAGCTGCTTGGTCAACTCCGCGCCGCTTCTCACGTGATCCTCAATTCTCTTGAGCTTTTCGTAATGCGGATGGTTTGTATTCATATCGAAGAGTATGAGGGATGCATACCCTTGGATGCCCATAAGAAGATTGTTGAAATCATGGGCGATGCCGCCTGCCAATGTACCTATCGCCTCTATCTTGTGAGCCTGCCTAAGCCTCGCTTCAAGAACCTTTTGATCGCTGAGGTCTTTGAGTATTACGATTATCTTATTCTCTTCGTCCTTGATCGGGAGGATGTTAAGGGAAACGTCTTTACCATTTACGAGTCTATAGGAAGAACCGCTTGTGTTGGGAGCGGCTTTTTCCCCGCTTTTAAAGAGCTTATCCACCTTCATCCGGTCAATTTCGTCAAATAACTCAAGGACATTTGAGGCAAGGAGCTTTTCCTCCGGCAAAGCGACAATGGAAATGGCGGTCGGGTTCGCGTAGATGATGTCTCCTTCAGCGGTAATTTCAAAGATTCCTTCTGACATGCTCGACAAAATGACTTCCAGGTGGCTCTTCAAAGAAAGTAATTCCTTGGCAATATCACGGCGTGCCGTATCATGTATTCCTATGATTTCATTAGTGAATACATGTGGGGCAGAAGAATCTAATCTGTCCAGAGTAGCCAGGACCCGTTCCGACATTTTATTAAAGGAGCCTTTGGCAATGCAGACATTAGCCCCCAGTTCAGCCAGGTAAGATTCGTTCTCAGCCGCAATAGCTGACAAAATGATGACATAGACATCCTTCATATGCGGCATTTTTCGTATCGTCCGGCATAGCTTCTCACCGCTGATATTCGGCATGATAAGATCAGTAATTATGACGTCCGGCCTCTGGGTTTCCAGAATCTTCAGGACAGCCAGACCATCATCCGCAGTTGATACCTGGTACCCGTGGCTCACGAGTAAGTTATTCATAAAGCTCAGCATTACGGGGTTGTTGTCGACAACCAACACCTTTTTATCTCTATTTAAGCCCGCCTTGGCTGTTTCGAGAATCTGGCTCACCATCGATACGCTCTCAGCCTCCTTGGCTATCGCTCAAGACAATTCGCTCTCTGTTGACTACATAATAACTGCAATACGATATGCATTAATTGTACCTTAAATGAGAAACTTCCGTCAAATATCCAAGTTTTTCCACCAGAGTTTCTCTGGCTTCTTCCGCGCCTTCCAGGACATCCTTCCGTGCCTTGAGCTCCATTACTTTGGCGATTTCCGACATTTCCGGTATGCCAAGGTTTTCGGCAGCACCCCTTATGGTATGAATTGTCTCATAAACTTTTCTTGAATCTCCCTTAAGTATATCTGACTTAAGTTCGTTTAAGTGACAAATGCTCGTTTCTATGAAGAGTACCAATAGCGGCAGGTACTCGTCCTCTTCCAAGCCAACATTCTCTGCCATCTCCCTCAGATTGATTGATGTTTCCTTCGAGGAGCCCATTTCTCTATTACCTCCTTCACGATCTCTATTCTAACCGGTTTTGCAAGATAGTCATCCATGCCGACCTTGAGACAGCTAAGGCGGTCTTCCTCCATCGCACTCGCCGTCAAGGCTATTATGGGAATGTCTCCATATCCTCTGCTTCTGATGATTTTTGTGGCTTCCAAACCATCCATAATGGGCATTTGAATATCCATGAAAATCAAATCAAAAGGATCATCTGTCTTGATGAGTTTTTCAATAGCTTCTCGACCGTTGTTTGCCAATTCTACGCGGTGCCCCACTTTACTCAACATGATCTTTACTAAGTTCTGATTTACGATATTATCTTCAGCCAGCAATATTTTCAGCGGGAGAGCGGCAAATGCGGATGATTGAGGAGGGAATCCCTCCTTTTCCTTGTGTATGATATTACCATTCCCCCTGTTTTCAGTGACCTTTATCATTTCCTCTATCGTTTGTATCAGCTTACTCTTTCTGATCGGGGTCTGAATGAAGGAAATTGTGGCCCATGTCGGATGCTCCAGCATAACTCTGGAATTGAGCGGGCCGAATACAAGGATGTTAATATCTTTGATCTTCACAGCCTGGATCATTTCAATAATCTTATTGATGTTTATGTCCGATAGTCTGATGTCAAGCATGCAGATGTCAAAGAAATCGCAATAGTCGCGGGCGTTGATTAAAGAGGGCAGGACCTCATCCCCCCTTTCTGTCGTCATGAAGCGCATTCCCAAAGATTCAACCATGTGCGAGAGAATCTCGATATTTGTTCTGTTTCTGCCAGCGATAAGTATCTTTTTGCCTGCAATAGACACACGATCTTTAACTGTTTCACTGACAGCCTCATCGAGCCAGGCCGTGAAATGAAATTGAGAACCCTCGCCCGTCTCGCTTGCAGCCCACACATCGCCATTCATTAATTTTGAAAGTTGTTTGCATATGGACAGACCGAGCCCGGACCCTCCGTACTTCCGGGTGGATGAACAATCAACCTGCCTGAACGAATCAAAAATAGTATATAACTTGTCTGCGGGAATACCAATACCGGTATCCCTCACTATCGATCGAATCTTGACCTGATGGTCTCTTCTTTTCTCGACACCAAGGTAGAGTTCAATTTCACCGGTCTCAGTAAATTTTGCTGCGTTATCCACTAAATTTAATAAGACTTGGCGAAATCGATAAGGGTCTCCCCTGACGCTGGAAGGAAGATCGTCTCCAACCCGGCACAGAAAATCGATGGATTTGCTTCCATACTTCGGCTGAATGAGTTCACACACATCGTAGGCAACGTCTTCGGGATCAAAGTCGATGTACTCCAGCTTCAACTCGCCCGCTTCGATCTTCGAAAAATCCAATATGTCATTGATGAGAAACATTAACGCGTCACCGCTTTTCTTGATCGTGTCTATATAGCTGCTCTGCTCTTCATTCAAATCTGTGGATAGCAATAACCCTGTAAAGCCAATGATTCCATTCATTGGCGTCCTGATCTCATGGCTCATGTTCGCGAGAAATTGACCTCTGGCAATATTCAATACATTTGCCGCCTCGAGGGCCTTTTGCAATTCCTGCGTACGCTTTCTGACGATGTCTTCAAGCTCACGGTTCGTATCATTTATTTTCTTGTAGAGAATTGCATTCTCCAAAGCCCGTGCCGTATTAGACAGTACTATCGTAAGAAGGTTGGACAATACGTTATTGACAACGAGTTCATCATCTGCAAGAATTCCCACCACCATCCCTACCACCTGTGACCGTGTAACTAAGGCATGAAATACTACCGTCTTCTTGAAGTATTTTGCAGGAACCGTCACAGCCCGGTTTTGATATAAGGCCCAGGAAAAAACTCCTTCGGCAATCTGAAAGTCAACCTCTTTTCTGATCATAGTTGAGCCCGACTCCGGTTCACAATCAACGAGGACAAAATCAGAACTTATCTCGTCCACCATAAAAAGCGCAAGTAACCTAAAGGGGATCAGACGCTCGAGGTGTGCCCTCGTTGCTCTGAAAATCGCTGCCGGTTCCTGGTCCAGGGGACTGCTGTTATGCAAGTCACCAAAAGAAACAGCCATATCCAGGGCGTCCGATGTCCAGCGGTTGATTTCCTCCAGATGCCTTATCCGTTCTCCCAATTCGGAAGGACCCTTTCTATCTTTTGCCGTCCTTCGCATGGTCAGGCCTCACCGAAGAGAGACTGCACGACATCGCCAACTTCCCGCTCCAATTGATCCAATGTGGGAGACAAAGCGCTTGCGGGAATGCCGATGAGTTGCCATGCCTTCTCGTCCACAGGTGGAATATATTGCTCTCCGCTGTTGCCCAGCTGCATGGCATGGACGATTATATCCGCTATATGAATAACAGCCGCCTCAACAGGATATCGTCTTGCTTCCTGCGGTGAATGATGACAGGCTACAACTTCTTCCAGAGACGGCGGCAGATTCCAGAGTTGTATAAGCCTACGTCCCAATTCCGCATGGTCAAAACCTATTGTTTCTTTTTCGACTGAAAACAATGGTTCCCTGCGGTTTCTGCAGCGTAAGATCATTGCCTGTGCTGTCTCCGGTATTTTCTTGTAGATAACGAGTCTGCCTATGTCATGAATGATGCCGGCCGCAAAAAAACGCTCCACATTCATTTCACAGCGTCTGTAAGTCGCAAGTATTTTGGCAGCCAGCCCGCAGGCCACGCAATGCCTCCAGAACGATTCCATACTGACGAGAACCTCCGGGATCCCTTCGAACATGTTCATGATCGAAGTCGCTAACGCAAGATCGTGTATCTGCCGTGTACCCACGATGAAGAGTGCACGGCTTACAGTCTCCACCCTTGATGGAAAACCATAAAATGCGCTGTTGACAAGCTGTAGCAATCGCGAGGTTAGGCCGGGATCATCACTTATTATATCGCTGATATCCTTCATAGAGGATTGCGGGTTATTAACTGCCTCATTAATTTTGGTGTATATAACAGGCAGAGAAGACAACTGCACAAAGCCTTTTAAGAGATCCTCCGGCTTCCCAATCATGATGGCCTCTTCGGATACATAAGATTCATTGGAGACTGGAAGGCGTAAAAGTAATCTCCTGAAGGAACCCGTATGCCTCGGAAGGTTATGCACACGCTCGCCTGACGAATACCTTGTTCGGAAGAGCTTGAGGCTTGTCGTGTTCCGTACCCGAGACGCGGAAGGAGACTTTGGGAATTGCCATTAAGCATCGATTTATCCTTTCGACTTATGTCTAACCTGGCGAATAGTGACCAAACGAAACAATTCTTCGACAAACGGGTGTTCCATGTCTGCAAGACAGAAGCGCTCACGCATCCGCGTTTGTACGTCATGGAAAAGAGACGGGTCAAGCCGAGCCACGATACTTGCGGCGATTTCTTCTTTCTCGACATCCTTGATATCCGCTTCCGTAATTCCCCACATCTTGAAGACCCTCAGATGCTTTTCAGTAATTTCGTTTCCGCCAGCTAATAGGATACGGCCGCTCCGCTCTTTTATATCGCCGGCCAGAACCATCCCCACTCGAATATCTTCTAAATTGATAATGCCCATCTTCGGATCCTTATTCGCGGCAACTGATAACTCATGCAACTCTCGGGGTCTTCGCAAAGGTATTCAATACTTATATCGTCATTTCCTGCGAAAACTTTACTTTGGTTCCAGGATGTTCAATAGTTAAGATGCCGCGAAAGGAATGGAAGGAAATTAAGGTGGAAGGCGTAGATACAAGCGGACATATGATGTCGCATCTACCCTGAGTGTTTAGACAGGAGTTCGCGCTGGATGGAAAGAATTTTTCCGCTTAAAATGTGACTGCAGTTCTTATCCAATTTTGTGAATTGAACTGACACGTATACGAAATCTGCCCGCCTCCCGGCTTCGGGAAGATGCCAGACATTCACCTTTTTCGCTTCAATATTGAATTTTTGCGCGTCTATCTCCAAAATCATCTTAATTATGTTTCTCGATTCGATGGGATGGTCTTTTGAATGACAAAAACGTGCGCCACCCATGGAAATATCTATGAGGCTGACCTGTTCGTGGCCTACATAAATATTGATACCGCTATCTGACCTCGGGCTGATTCTGTAGTGCATTCTCAAGTCATGTGTCGTGAGCCCGCCTTTCCGCAACACATTCAAAGCCTCGACAACGCTTGATGAGTATAGGCTATAGTCATTCAAGATACTGACTATCTTTCCCGAAAAACCCATTCTGCTGAGACCGTCTTTTCCCTTTACAATGTAGGTGACTGTAATCTTCTTATCAAGGTGATATTCTTCAAAGGGCGGATTTGTCTGAGACAGCACAAGGTTGGCGCCGTCAACATCGTAAACTATGGCATTTCTGACCTCCGTTATCTCTTTGTCCACATCGATATCAGCAACGATATTGACGCTCATACCTGGAACGATATCTTTTAATTTCTCCACTCTAACTTCTTCAGCCCCTTTTCAATATGAGAATGACATACATAAGGATAAAGATTTCATGATCGTGACTGTAGCAAAGAAAGAGAGATATTTCAATTTATTACTACAGCGCTTCATTCAAATTCATAATCCCGGTCTTTCATGCAAACATTCTGCTTATAACGCTCTCTTCATGAAGCTCCCGGTAAGTAACTGTGATAATTTCTGAAAACACTTGAAAGGGTGGGAAATACAGAGTTTATAAATCTTAATTGTCACCCGAAAGGAATGACAGACAGGAAGGATAGAAATTGAGCAAACAAGTGGCAGTGAGCCTTGAAGATAAATCAGTCAAGGTGGTTTATGCATCTTACGAAAAGGGAAGAACCCTCATCCAAAAGACATCCGTTCTTAAGTGTGAAGAGCTTGACTCTTTCTTAAAGACGGCAAAATTTCCTGATCTCACAGACGGAGGAATTATCACCATTAGCACTGACAAAGTTGAGAGTGCGCCCGGAGAAGGTCATCTGCAGATAACCCTTGCTGATGCCGGGTGCGGCATCCCGAAAGATAGAATTGAAAAAGTGTTTGATCCCTTTTATACTACTAAAGACAGCTCCGGGAATGCAGGTTTAGGACTCTCTATTGCAAAAGGGATTATCGATAAACACCATGGGACCGTACAGATAGAGAGTGAATCTGAAGGAGGCACATGTGTCATCATCGCGTTGCCCGCCGGCGATCCCGTTTAACAATGCAAGTGATTCCAATCCACCAATAGAGGAGAGCATCATGAAAGAAGAAATCAAATCAGAAGCAGCGCCTGAAAAGAAGAAAATATTGCTCATTGCTGATGAAGAAGATTTCTTCTTCTTTGTGAAGCTCAACCTCCAAAAGACCGGGGGATTTGAGATACTGACAACTACGAGCGGAAGCGACGGCGTCGTCCTCGCTTCGAAGGAGCGTCCTGATTTAATGCTTTTGGACATAATTATGACGGAAATGGGCGGCGGTCAGGTAGCGGAGCTTTTGTTTGAGAACCCAAAAACAAGGAAGATCCCCGTATTATTAATTACCGCCATCGCATCAAGACAGCAGGTTCAATCGCAGGAGGGAATCATAGGAGGCAGAAATTTTATTGCCAAGCCGGTAACGCCCGAAGAACTGATGACCAAAATAGATGCTGTATTCAAAAGCATTCAATGAAATAGTGAATGGCGGAAACTATGAATTAGGCGTTCGTCAGTAATCCATGTCTGCAAGAATAATAAAGGGGTTAAGAATTTCACTTAACCCCTTATTTTTTGGTGAGCCCTGCCGGGATCGAACCGGCAACCTACTGATTAAGAGGCGGGGCAAGGAGGAAAAGACAAGGGGCTGAAATGATTTAACTAATTGATTTTTTTTGGATCAGTGTGTAGAGTCAATGAAGTGAAAGAAGTAAAAAAAAATAGTGAATGTCGCATTCTGTCACAAAACCCGAGATAGAGGGCACTCGAAAAGCGGTAATCCTGAACCGCCTGCTCGGGTCAATTAATCAGGGCGCTGCAGGAGCGCAGAAATGAAAATAAAGACTGATACTGATAAAGAGAAAAAGTTTTACAAGCTGTGGTGGGAATATCTGAAGCGGAGCCAAGGATACAAGGATTGGTTAAAAAGCGATGCCCGCAAAGAGTGGGACAGATATCTAAAGCAATGTAAAAAATGGAATTCATCACAAGGCCCTTTAAGAGTTCCGACGCCTCATGATACCCGCTATGCATGGAGTCATATTTATGGTCACTGGGGCGATGTTCACAAGCAGAAAGATTTTGAAGCAGTATGGAAACGTCGCGCGAAATATGACGCCGTTCGGGATTACACGACACTGGCGCCCTTTGATCTTGCTCAGGTATTCGCCAACGTAAAAGTAGATCCGCTCCAGAAAGAAATCTATCAAGCCGCGTATAAAAACTTCTTTGTTAAATGGATAACTATGTCCAATGTGCTCATTCTTGCGATTGATTTAAATTGCGACGACCTGAAGGGGATAAAAGATAAGGTCGGACACCATGTTATAGATGCCCGAAAAAAAAGGAGGGCACGGCTTATGGAGTATCGGAGATTCGATCAACTGAGCGTTCTATATAATGGGAAGGGATCGGAACGGCTTATGCCGCAGATCGAAAACTATCTTACCGTGTATGATTTAAAAAGGAACAATGCAAGCATGGATGAGCTCAGAGAATCCATTTTCCAAGAGGATGACGATCAATATAGTGCTACCGCCAAAGATGTTAATGACGCTGTGCGAGAGTATTCTAAATTTGCTGAAAGAATCATTAAAAATGTCGAACACGGGATATTCCCTGGTGAGTATCGGAACAAGACAAGGAGAATAAAGAAAATATTGCACAAGTAATTTAGAAATAAATTTTCATTTCCGAGAAAGAAGCGGGAATCCTTATCTGTCAAGGGTTTCCGCTTTTTTATTGAGGTGAAGAAAAAATAACGAATTTCTCTATTCTTCGCATACGGCAAGACCTACCCTTTGGTAGGATTAAATCAAAAACTGGGGAGACCATGAAACTTATACGGGTAGCGCAAGCAGAAGCGGTGTCGGGCTTCTCGCACAACACCCTTCGCCGATACGGCGATTGTGGGCTGGTCCATTGCGAGAAAACGCCCGGAGGCCATCGGTTGTTCGATCTTAATGATCTTCTCACCCTGCGAGAGAAACTCTCACGCACCGAACGGGCGGGAAAAAAGTTCGGGCGACGCCTGGCATTCTTATCCCAAGGACGGGCCAGGTGATGGGTAAAAAAACCTTAAGACAGGTGCTACCTCTAAGCCTCTCGCCCGAGCATAAAGCGGATTTGGAAAAATCGGGACTTTCTGACGAAACGATTTGTGAGGCAAAAATTTTCTCCGTACCGCCATATGCAATCAATAAAATCATGGGCTGGAATGCCCCGATAACCTCACTTCTTGCCTTCCCTTATCCTGGCACTAATTTCGTCCGGTACAAATTATTTCCACCGCTGACCGATAAAGAAGATCATAAGCAAAAGTACCACCAGCCGAAAGGTTCACCGATTCGGCTATATGTCCCGCCGGGTTTCCGTTGTTGGGAACCTATCTGGAGAATAACGGAGGGTGAAAAAAAAGGACTCGCGGGCACGCAAGCAAGGTTGAATGTCGTGGCCCTCGGCGGTGTCTACAACTTTGCAATAAAGAACGGTGACGGCAAGCCTGTCTTGATTGATGATCTGGCCGGCATACCTTGGCAGGGTAAGAGTATTGAAATCATCCCCGATGGAGATTTCAAAAGAAAAGAGCAGGTTGCGCAAGCGGTATACCGGCTCGCGTCAATGCTGGAGGAGAAGGGTGCGAAGGTCCTCATTGTGGAACTCCCGGGCGATGAGAAGCTTGATGATTATCTGATTAAAAATAATGTAGATAGATTTTTGCGATTGCCCCGGATCGGACGCACGAATAAGGTTTTCAGTATCGCAAAGGTATACGAGGACAGAAAACAAGCCGACCATCGGAAGGAATTGCAGTTCCCTGATATTTACAGCGGCGCCGCGGGTATGTTTTCAAAGATTTATGAAACACGCCTTGAGGTGCCCCGGCACTTTCTGTACATGTCGTACCTGACTTGTCTTGGAAGCATTCTTTCAGAAAAAATTACTATTGCATCGTTACTAAAACCGCAGCCACGACTATTCCTTCTCATCCTCGGAGAAAGCTCTGATGCTCGGAAAAGTACGGCAATCGTTGTCACGACCGGGCTTTTCAGGGAAGCCCTCACGGACTTCGGCGCCTCATGGGGATGTGGATCTGCGGAAGGCCTGCAGAAGGAGTTAAACGAAAAGCCCGTCCTACTGCTCATCTTTGATGAATTTGCCCTCTTTGTGGCGAAATGCGGAATAAAGAATTCAACACTACTGCCCTGCGTAACATCACTATTTGAACAGAACCATTTCCAGAATCGAACAAAACACGAATCGATAGAACTGGAAAACGTCTACCTGTCTCTTCTCGCTGCATCTACCAGGGACACTTTCGAACGGGTATGGAACCCCGCTTTCACGGCGATCGGTTTCAACAACCGAATTTTTGTTTGCCCCGGCGATAGCGCGAGAAAATTTCCGATGCCCGGGAAGTTGTCAGCCGATGAAATTGCGAAATTAAAAGGCGCGCTCGGCAACGTCCTGGGTTTTGTAGGGGAAGGAAGGGAATTTGAAATAGAAAAAGAAGCCATGGGTCTATACGAGCATTGGTATCTTAATATCGAAAAATCCGTTCACTCGCGGCGCATCGATACTTACTCGGCTCGATTTCTTTCCCTAATTGCCGCTAACGACATGAAGGAAGTTATCGATGTTGAAACCGTAGAGAGGACTATTGAACTATGCAACTGGCAATTGAGGGTCAGGAAACTTTACGATCCGATTGATGCGGATTCTGAGGTCGCAAAGATGGAAAATCGGATTCGGCGAGAATTGATAAACAAGCCGCTGAACAACCGTGAATTACAACGGGCGACGAACGCCCACAAGGCGGGGCTCTGGTGCTACACCACAGCATTAGAAAATCTACGGAAAGCGAAACAGGTCAACGTGGCCGGCAAATTCTACGTACTAAACGCCAATGAATAAAAATGTCATAAAATTTGTCATACAGGAAAGTATGACACTTAATCACTTAATATTACAGAGAGAAAGGTACTTTGTCATACTCCCTATAATAAGATACCTATTATAGGGGGCTAAAGCTATATGACAAATGAAAAACATGTTTTCCTTCATTAATAACAATAACTTAAGTGTCATAAAAAAAAGTATGACAAAAAGTATGACAAAACAGCGGCGGGACGCAAGAACGAGGAAGGGCTTTTGCCTCCTTTCCCCTTTCTCGTTGCGTCCTATCACGGCGGGGTTAACCTCTCCACGAGTATTCGAAAGAGGAGATGACAGGTGAGCTCCGGACAGCCGCCCCAGCTGCACCCAAAACGACCGTTTTCACCCTGCCGGGGGTCTTCGAGAGGCCTAGGTGAGGGTCCCGAGGTCGACCGGATGATAGAGCAAGGATCTGAATGATGGACCAGAGGCAACAGAACATAGATCTTATGACTGTCAAGGATGTGAAGGCGATGCTGCGCTGTTCCGTGGCCCTTGCTTATAAACTTGCAGACGATGGCCGCATTCCTTCTATCCGCATCGATTGCCCTGGCGTTGGCAGGCAGAAGAAACGGCTACTGAGATTCAAGCGCGAGGATGTGATCAGGTTCATTGAAAGTCATTATAAACGATAAGCATCTGTTGTTCAATCAGGTGGTCGGCTTATGGAAAGGCATATTAATACAAGTAGTTACAAAGGACAAGGCATCGTCACAGCCTATTTTGTGACACGAAGTGACGTAGAAATCAAACAAAGGAGGAAATGACAATGGCATTTGAGAAGAAAGAGAAACCGAAGAGCGTATTGGAGAAGGTTCTTGAGGACGAGGCAGTCCGGGAAGTAACCGCACGTCTCACAGAGATTCAGAAGCAGATCGGGACGCTACAGTTAAGCCGGGATGAGAAGCGGGAGAAAATCGACGAGAAACAAAAGCTGATTTACCAATTACGGGATGAGATTTCACGGAAGGTCGAGGCCGAGAAGCCCGTTGATAAGGAAGTTGCAAAGATCGACGTGCTGAAGGTTGAAATTGCCGAAAGAGAGAAGACCCTTGGAGCCGGTAACGAGGAAATGGATATTTTACGGCAGGAGGAAAGGCCGCTCATTGCAGCCCTTGAACGTACCGTCGTTCGGGCGCTGGATGAACTCAAACCGCAGATTGAAGCCGAAGTGAAATATCATCTTCTGTTTGCCCTGGTCAAGCTCGTGGATTTTCGCGTCGAAGCAAATCGCATCCTCAACAGTTACCGGATCATGCTTGAGAAGCTGCCCGACAACCGCCTGTTTCGTCAATTTTGGGGGATCGAGGGCGCTCTCAATCAATTAAAATTCTTCTCCGATACTCAAACCGATGCAATTGGGTATGACGCCTTTTTACACCCGACCGAGCGCGGATTAAAGCCATGGTCGAACATATCGGATGATAGGCCGGAAGTTTAACTTTCTTAACAGGGCAAAGTAAGCACGACGGGAGGATTTGAAGGTGGCTAAAGTTAACAGGCAGGTTTTGAAGGAAATGTTGGAGAAAGAGGGGAAGTCTCAACATGACTGTGCGCTTTTTTTTGGGGTTAGTGATGCAGCGATCTCGAAGCAGGTTCAGCGGATCAAATTGATGGAGTTACCGAAGAGTGTTACCGACTTGCCGCCGAAGAAGCAACGGTTCGTCTTAATGAAATGGGCTAATCCTGAGATGTCGGGTCAAGAGGCAGCCCAGCAGTCGCATCAATGCAAAAATTCGGACTCTGCTAAAGCGATCGCGTCGCGCTTAATGTCTGAGCCTTCGGTGGGCGTCGCCATGCGTGATCTTTTCGCTATGGCTGGTTGGCCGCTCGAAAAGCGAATTGAGCGCGTGGGTGATTTGATTAAGTGCGCAGATTTGAATATAGCGGAAAAAGGTTTAAGTTTATCATTCAAATTGGATGGATCTTTCGCCACTGCGCAGGTTGAGGCGCCGACCGATTACCGTCGAATTGCGGCTGAAGTCACACAAAACATCATCGCAGTCACCCAGACCATACGAGACTTCGAGCGAGCTGCAGAAAGGGCCGCAGAGAGGGCTCAGGCGATAGACGTCGAATCGACCAGTGAACAGGCTGAGGTCAAGACATAAGGACACGCCGCCCGCTGCCCGGCTACAGCGCTCAATGACGACCCCTTAAGCGCAGGCAGCATCAAAATAGAACTTACAGGAGGATCTTAAAATGGATGAACAGAAATTCGTGAGTCTCAAATGTGTAAACTGCCGGAGACCGCTATCGGCCGACGTCACAGACGGCCGGATCAACGTAACGTGCCCTAAATGTGGCCTGACGCATTGGGGCAGTTCGGAGAAGTGGGCTGGTCACTTACACAGCATAAATATAGAAGCCCGGGCCGATGTCGTGAGAGAACTCACAATCGTTTACGGGTAAGGAGGGAAAAGCGATGGCAGTAGAAGAAACGAAAGCAACGGGCAAGATGTCATATGATTCGATGAAAGAGGCGTCACCGCCGCCCATTCCAAAAGATGGAGCGAAGGGC
This sequence comes from Syntrophales bacterium, assembly GCA_049512055.1. Lineage (GTDB taxonomy): Bacteria > Desulfobacterota > Syntrophia > Syntrophales > UBA2185 > Fen-1135. The sequence goes on from JBEKXK010000028.1 coordinate 28,229, forward strand.
TCTTATACGTATACAAATTCACCGGACCTTAATAAAGCGCCGGGTCCTGGCATCCCTCAAAAAAGAACGGGGCTAAAATACGCCTCTTCGATGGAGCCGACAACCACACCGGCGGTAGATGTAAAGACGCCCTTCAAAGCCGAGCAAGCCGCTGAGGCCAGGGCAAAAGCCAAAGCGGAGGCAGAGAAAAAGAAGGAACAGACGCCAGCTAAAGGTCCGGGCATGCGCTATCCTTCAATGCAAAGTCAGATGGAGGCCGAGGCCGCGGCAAAGGCAGAAGCGGAGGCCAGAACAAAAGCGGAAACCGAGGCAGCCCGAAAAACGATAGCTGATGCACAGGCGAGGGATGAAGCGGAGGCAGCGGCAAAGCTCAAGACCGAAACAGAAGCGGAAGAAAAGCGCCTGGCAGATCAAGTTAAAAAAGATGATTCCATCGAAGTCGATCCTGTATTGGAAGCAGAGTTCGCGGAAGTCGGAAAAGTGCTCGTTGAAAAAATCAATGTGAGTGACGTTGTTGGCTGGGCAGACGAATTTACGAAAACGCTTCTTAAAATCGATGGCGTGAAGCCCTCTGACCTGGCTTTGGTTGAAGCAATGAAGAATCAGATTGCGGGACTGCCTGAGCATGAGCTTGGGCCTTACAAGGAATGGGCGACGTCGCTCCAAAATTGGGCTTTCAATGTGCTTAGACAGAAACATAATAAGAAAAAATAAAAGGAGGAAATAAATCATGGGGAAAGCGACAAAGATTAAATGGCGAGGAAAGAACACTCACGGAGCGCCCAAAGGCGGGCACAGTAAAAAAGAAGCAGCCGCGGGGAAACGGAAAAAGATGGGACGGTGATCATTAAGGATGGGACAAATGTCAAAATAAATAAAATTTAGGAGGATCGAACAATGAAGACGAAAGCGACAATTGATATTTGCGAGGTCAAGACCATTATGAAGAACAGAATTATATTTTTTGTACTATGTTTGCTTCTGATTACCTCGTCTGCTTCTGCTGATCTTTTTATGGCGAACATGACGAGGCATGTGCAGGCGATTACATGGTCAGTGCAACCCGGAGCTACCCTAACAGTTCCCAATACAGAAAGCATCGGGACAGTGGCCTCTAACAGCGGATTGACGCTGACCTATGATACTACTGACCATAGTAAATGCACAGTCAGTGGAACTACCCTCACGGCAGTCGGAGCAGGCGATTGTTATATTGTGGCAAGTCAAGCAGGCAATGGTCACTGGTTTGCAGCAACACCGACCAACAGTGCGAAGGTGACGATAAGCGGCGGCGGCGGTGCCTGCGATAACACAAAAGATTATATTGGCGACAAAACAGCAGAGGCATCGAATTTAGCGGGGAACGTTGATACTGCCTATTGTTATCATTATACTACTGTGTGCGGGTCGGGTTGCTCAACAGGAACTCTCGATACTGGTTATTTTTATCATTATGGCACAACTACTAACTCCACTAACATTTGTGCTTATGAGTGGACAAAAAATGACATAAGTGGCGGTGATGCAAGCGCGACACTGAAGGGGTGTACGGGGACTATTTCCTCTAGCACAGACGGATGGAAATCTGCGGCCTTTAGCGGTTCTGCTCTTACCGTTGATACATCCAAGACTTATTGGATATGTTACTTTAACACTGTAACGGGGTCTTGGCCATTCCTTTATAAAACTACTGGCCCAGGTTATATACGCGTCTGTTCTGGCTGCATGGCATCCCCGCCAACAGATTTATCGGGGACATGGGTATCTTATAACTACATGATGTCAATTTACGGTACTATCAAGTAGGTGGCTTATGAGAAAGATGGCCTCGGTGTAGGCACGGGCGCCCTCAATGTCCTGGCCGTTGTGATCACATAAGGGGGGTTATGCCGGAGGGCTGATCAAGAATGATTAAGGCCCCTACACCAGATGAAATCGAATATGAGGACTCTGACGATGAAGCATTGCCGGTCAGTGGCGTTTATGGACTGTGGCTAAAAGTAACTTTGCTCTCGGTTCTGCATTGCTTAAAATATCGAACGTGCTCCGGGCAGTTTATCTTTGACAGAGACAATATCTTTTTCGATTTCGTCTGTGACGAGCTGGGGCTTGATCCCGAGCGTGCACGGCAAAAGATTAAAGAGGCAATTAAGAATTGAAATTCGGGGTTTGAGGTACGATCAAAAACCATGATTGAATGCGTTGCAACGGATTGTGAAGGCAATATGGCCTCCACGAACGGAGATCAGGTTCTTACGCCCTGTCCCGTGTGCGGTGAGCCGTTTAAAAAGAAAGTATCCTGGCAGGTGAACTGCTCGGATAAATGCCGGTTGAAAGCATACTGGATCAGGCAGATAGACAAGATCGTGGGCATTCTCCAGGAAGAATTGCACAACGCAATAGATGAATTTTTTGACAAGATGAGAAAGATCCTGGTTGAGAGGTTGGTGAAGTAAGTCCTAAAGGATTGATCTTTGAAACTTTGTCTCAGGTGTAATAGCGGTCCACCTGAAGAGGCTGCAAATGGCCCGAGAAAACGAATCCCACTTGGGAAAGGATGGAAACAGGGTCCCCTGGCTGACAAGCAGGTAGGGCGCCTAACCGGAAAATGGCAATTTTAGATTATTGCTTACAAAAAGAATCAAAATTCCACAAAAGTAATGCTTACCATTTGAAATCGTTAATGAATAATTTTAATAAAAAAAATTGCCTCAATATCTGCCCCTGCACACTTGTTTTGTAAGAAAACGTAAAAGCGCCGGATTACTTTACAGATTTTGAACAAAGTTGTAACTACCTCATAATTGTCGCGTAGTAGCTAAAAAGCCTCAATTCTGCCTGTTGGAAGTGTCGGCTTTATTTACAAACGATTGCTTCTTCATACTTCTCAAAGGATATAAATCAAATAATATCAATATATTATGCTTTTGGCATAGTATATGCGTTAAAATAGCCCAGAAGGGGACGTTTGCCATTTTCTATGAATGTTCATATTCCTTAAGATATCATTTATTTATCTGTTTTCGCTTACTGTGATCTCAGCCTTTCAGTTCTCAGGTGCTCCTGAAGGTAGTTCTTCTGTGTAGTAGGTCATGTTTTTCGACCCGGCATAGAATGAAGAATGATGGAAGCGCCTCATTGTATGTCTAACCCAAAACCCCTCTTAGAATAATCTAATTGTATTACCCTGATTTGTGCAATGCGAGGGGTCGAGTCCTATTTTTCTTGGATTGAGCTCGCAAAAACTTGTTTAAAGTCTGAGAAAGGAGAGGGGTACATGAAAAAATCAGTCTTAAATGTCTTCATATTTTTGTTTCTTATCTTTACCGGTAATGTCATTGCGGCACCAATTCCCGTAGAAGTTATAAGCAGTAGTTTTCATGCCTGGGGTGACTATGACGTGGACTATTTCATAGGTGTCAGTCCTGATCCACCATACTTGCTCTATGGGAATGCGAGTGATAGTTATAATAACGCAGGGACGACACCTCAAAGCGGGAACATTTCTTTTTATTACGATCCTTACGACGAGGCATATGCTAGCAGTAGTGCACATCTATTCACTGCATCAGCTAGTACTGATGCACGCGATGAGAGTAGTCATGCCAACGCCCGTGCCCAAGTTGACGCGACATTCAGGCCATTAAACAATTTTAATACTCTTGATTTCTCGTGGAGCAATAGCGGTTCGCGCTGGTATTTAGTTAGTGGGTCCCTGGTTGACTTGACTGATAACGTAGTAATATGGAATGTACTAGCGGGAATGTGGATTTTGGCCGGGACACCGCCTGGAGGCGTAGAAGACTTCAAGGCAGAATATGGATTCGCCGCAGTCGTTCCAATTAATTATGCTTTTGAGTCTGATCATGTATACAGTATGGATCTTTTTGCATGGTCAAACGCTAATTGGGACGGAACAACTGTATCCTTTGGTTTTCCAGATTTAGTAACCGCCCCAGAACCAACCACCATGCTTCTTCTTGGTCTTGGTCTAGTTGGATTGGCAGGATTGAGGAGAAAGTTTAAACAGTAGCGAAACACATAACCGGCTTATTACAGAAAGGCAGGGTCAAATTGACGCTGCCTTTTCTTTTGGTACGATTAATGTTTACTGATCGTACTATTGAACTTAATGCAGATATTGGATTTTGTGGTCCTCACTCAGGGGTTATTTCTTTGGCTTCTTCTCTTGTCTAACTTTCTGATCTGGCTCTTTGAGAACTGAAAAGTTATCCCGACGATGGTTCTCCCGTTTTAATAGCCTTTATTCTTTATCGACGATAGATTCTATGAGGATTGGTGCATCCTTGTAGTTAGGATACTCATACGTTACACTTGTTTTGAACCGCTTTTTTTCATCAATTTTAGAGGAATAAAAGAAAGGCATTTTCAAGCTGAATAAAATAGGCGTTACAATAGCTACTTCTCTTTTTTCTGGGGTTATTGTATCTTCTTCACCTCTTTTCATTCCAACTCTCAACAAGAAAGTTATTATCTTTTCCTCTCCAGGTTGTAATGATATTTCTGGCAATGGTTTTATGATTGGCTTTTGATCATCACCACCTAGGGCAATATCTTTTGATTCCAGTACGTATCCTTTTGTATGTATATTTAGTGCTGGCGTTCTACCAACGTTTGATATTTTAAAATATCCTGTAAGGTGCATTAGTGCTTTATCACCCCAAGAAAAATCTATGAAAGAATCCGTCTTCGGATTTTTAATAGGCTGAAGGGTTAAGTAAGGCCGATTGATATCTAAATGGTTATTGTTGCTTACCTGACATGATTTTATTGCAACAATTAAAGCAATGCCGGAAATGACTATTGAAGAAATTCTAATTAGCCGGTCATATAACAATTCTTTTGAAGCATTCATTTCTTTGGTTTCTTCTCTTGCTTGTCGTATTTTTTTAAAAGATCCTGAATGGCTTCTTCTAAGAGATTATTTTGGCGAGTGTCAGTTTCAACAGAGAGAAATTTGAGTTTCTTGATCAATGCTATATCGAGTTTCGTATTATAGTTTTTGCGTTCTTTCTTTTCCATGGCTTTATTTATCACGTATTTTCAAGGGTTTCAATCTTAAAAAAAAGGGCTTGACAAAGCCTGACTATAGGGATAGATGTATAGATAGATAGACACAATTTCCGAACCATAGGCCATGAAAACGAAACCAGAAATAAAAGCCCTTGAGATTCTTTCAGCCGCGAGGCTGGGAGCGGGTCCTATGGCCCGGGAGAAATCTCAGGGGTTTTTACTTTTTTACGAAAGGAGCAGAGGCATGAAGAAAGACAGAAAAAAAGACTTAGACACACTCATTGAGAAACACAGGAAGAAGGAGAAGGTGAAGAAAGGCGCGGGGACAATCGACCTGTCAAGGTTAGGCATTCTGAAAAGTGCCATAGAGAATTATGCGAATGAAGAAACAATTGAATCACAGAACGGGGTCACCTACAAGCACATGGACAAACTCAAATTTGCGTATGACATGGAAAAAAAATATAGTTCAATAACCGAAGTGACACAGTTACCATTTGTGAGAGATTACACAAAAGAGGAAAAGAAGACAGGGCGTATAGGCCGGAATTTCTGGAGCGTGAAGCCTACCGGGGATTATCTTACAGACTGTGAAACGGGGCATGAATACGCCGCCTATGCCTATGCTTATATGCAGAACGGACGTATGAATGTTTTGGCTCAAATTGTTTTTGACATTATGCAACACGGCGACGCGGAACGTGACAAGGGTTTGATAGTGGGGTTTTTTTATTCTATCTATTCATTCCTTATGGGTAGCGGAGGCGTCGGTTATATGCTGTTCAACCGGGAGATCAGCAAAACAAAAATGAATGTTCTTTTACACAATGAACGGGTGAAAAAGGAAAGCAAGAAACTCCCCCTTGTATGGAATTACCCGAAAAGTGCGGAAGGGGAAACAGGCAGAAAGTGAGGGCTTAAAAATGGCAGTTAGAAAACGTGGTAGCACCTGGCAGATTGATTATATCGATCCATCAGGGAAGAGAATCCGCAAGGCCTTCAAGTTGAAGAAGGATGCGACTGATGAATACGCAAAGCGGATTTCGTTGATCGGTGAAAAGCGTTATCTGGATGTAAAGAAAGAATGCGTAACGACCTTCGGTGAGCTTTTGCAGAAATATGAAGACAATTTTCAGCATCAGCGGGGCTTCAAGGGTTCAAAGAAATTTTGCCTGAAAAACTTTAAGGAACATTTCAAGAGCGAAACGATTCTGGCAAATATTCGATATGTAGATATTGAAACCTACAAAAACCATCTGAGGCAGAAACGGACCGTCAAAGATACGATCCGGAAGGATGCTTCGATCAACAGAGAACTTTCCTGTCTTCGCAATCTGTTCACAAAAGCTGTTGAATGGGAAATGATAGAACAGAATCCGTTTAAAAAAGGGAAGTCTCTTCTTGAAAAAGAAAACAATACCCGGGTTCGTTTTTTGACTGAGGAAGAAATTCCACTACTCTTGGGATCATGCTCCCCTCACCTTCGGGATATTGTTGTCTGTGCCTTGAACACAGGGATGAGACGCGGGGAAATTCTGAACCTCCGATGGGACCAAGTCAGGAATGGTTTTATCTATCTGCAGAAAACGAAAACCAACACATCCCGGCAGATCCCCGTCAACAATGATTTAGGCGAGCTTTTCAAGAGGATCAGCAAAGCGCAAAAGGTCGGGGCAGAGTACGTCTTCACATTCACCCGTAATGCAAAAAAGAAAAAGATAGGCGCTCTTGTGTTAATAAATTCAGAACAGGGGAACAGAATAAACAGCGTGAAAGTGTCCTTCGCCGCTGCATTGAGACGGTCTGGAATCAAAGATTTTCGCTTCCATGACCTGAGACACACCTTCGCAAGTCATTTCGTTATGAGGGGCGGTACACTTAAAGACCTGCAGGAGATACTCGGACACACGACTATGACCATGACATTGAGATATGCACATCTGAGCCAGGATCACAAAAAGAAAGCGGTTAATCTCCTGAATGGACTAACCGCTCTCGATAACAAGGCCGTGGAAGATGGCATGTCACAAAATGTCACAAAACCCGATTTTGACCCATCTTGTGAAACTCACCAATCTGCTAACTGCCTATAATTACTGGTGAGCCCTGCCGGGATCGAACCGGCAACCTACTGATTAAGAGTTATCTGGGCTAGTCCGCACGTCTGCAAATCTGTTATTTAATCAACGACAATTTATCTGCTTAAAACAGACGATCAACTATGAAAGCTTCACGGGGGAAAGTGAGTTTATGAAAGCCATATCGCTTTGGGAGCCCTGGGCTTCATTGATAATGACAGGGGCCAAAAAATGGGAAACGCGATCGTGGAGCACGAATTACAGGGGCAAGCTCCTCATCTGCGCATCAAAGAAGGGACTGCCATTCTATGAATTAAATCACTTGATGTGCTGCCAGCCCTTCCAAAGAGGATTGGGACCGCTGATAGGTGAGCCGTTGAATCTCGAAAAGGGTCTGCCGGCTGTAAAAATCATGCACCTGAATTTCGGCAAGGCTGTCTGTGTTGTAAATCTGACTAATTGTAAAAAGACAGACGATCTTACCCAGGCCGACATTGCAGCCGAAAGGCATTTTGGCGATTTTTCCTTAGGCCGATACGCGTGGCGGCTTGATGATCTTCGTCCAATAAAACCCTTTCCGGTTAAGGGAAGGCAGGGATTTTTTGAAGTGCCATACGGAGAGGTATAGCAAATGCCATTAAAGCCAAGTGTCGGGAATATGTATCCCTGGGTAAGTCATACGCACTGTCACCTGGGCGGGGAATGCCCGCACAAGTGCTCTTACTGCTACGTCGAGCATCCGAGATTTGGAAGGCCAGATAAATACAAAGGGCCCCTGCGATTGATAGATAGCGAGTTTCGGGTGAATTACGGAGAAGGCAAGACCATCTTTATGGAAAACTGTAATGATATGCTGGCAAGAGAGATACCGCAACTCTTTATCAATCGCATAGTCATGCACGCTCTTTATTGGACGCAAAACACCTATGTATGGCAGACGAAAAACCCGGCGCGTTATCTGACCATGGATTCTCTTTTCCCGGGTGGTAGCATCTTCGGGGCCACGATTGAAACGAATCGAAACATACCAGCCACGATAAGCATAGCCCCACAGCCTTATGAAAGAATGCTCGCCATGGAGAAGATCCAGGGCCGGAAGTTTATCACCATCGAGCCAGTAATGGACTTCGACGTTGACGTTCTCGCATCATGGATTGATCGCATCCGACCGGAATTTCTTAATCTCGGAGCCGATAGTAAAAATCACAATC
>JBEKXK010000029.1:0-35931 GCA_049512055.1 Syntrophales bacterium
ATCAGGGAATCCACGGCGTTTTGTGAAAGAGGGTCTCCTCGCCCATGAAGTCAACTCTCTGTAAGCCTGGTGGAGTTTTCTGAACGTCGCCGCGTCGCCTCCGAGGTCGGGGTGATGTACCTTCGCCTGCCTGCGATACGCCTCTTTTACGCTCTTTTGCAGTTCCGCCGCGTTCAATTGGGCTTTATCGAGTTTAAGATGAGATAAGTGCGCGGCCTTAATGGAAGGAACTTTTACCATTGACGGTTTAACAGAGATTAACGGCGCGCCGGTCTTGACGGCTTTTCCGAGAAGATGGAATGACGCGAGGTATCTCTTGTTTGTCCGCTTTCTTTCATTCCACCAGATATTTCCCAGCATGTCGGCCATCCTGCTGAAGTCTTCGGCAGGTTTGCTTCCGGGAGAGCGCGGATAGAAGAAACTGAATATTTGCTCAGACCCGTAGGGGAGCATGTCCATTATTATCATGACTTCGGAAAAATAGAATGTCGCGTACTTTGCATTCAAGGCTCTTATCAGGCCTGTTCTTACTTCCAACTTGTAAAGGAGACGTTTCCGGCATTCCATGGAGCAGTATTTGCGCCGGGCCGTCTTCAGCGTAGCGCCGCAGGCAAGGCATCTGCCTTTTTTGCTGCCGTTCGGCTCGATTATATTTCTTACAATTAATTGTTTCATAATCAAATAATATAGACAGAGAATGCTATTACAGAAATCGATCATTGTCAATGCCCTTCCCAATTTCACCTGTGAAATTTAGGCTTGCTAAATATATAAAAACTTATATAATGCGCTCATGAAGATGAAGACGCTGAAATTCGTAGGATCGAGCCTCGATGATCTTCGTAACTTCCCTAATGAAGCGAGACGGGCCGCGGGCTTTGAACTCCACGCGGTTCAGTCAGGACTTGAGCCACGCGACTGCAAGCCTATGCAGATTGGAGGATAATCTATGCGTGACTCAATTATTAAGTCTTCCGGCAACGTATTTATTGATCTTGGATATTCTCCGGAAGAGGCCGCGATTCTTCAGATGCGTGCTGATCTTATGGACAAGCTTCGCAAGTTTATTGAAACCAAGAAACTTACACAGGCTAATGCTGCGAAAATTCTGTGTATCAGTCAGTCAAGAGTATCCGATCTGATTAGAGGAAAGTGGGAGCGATTTAGCCTTGAAATGCTTGTCACTCTTGCCACGAGGGCAGGCATGCATGTCAGTCTAAAAACAGCGGCGTGAAGAAGGGGACGAATGGACCTCAATGGGGTCTGACCAAGGTAAGTATTCTTGAAACGTCAAAAGCCTGGACCAAAGACTATGGGAAATATCGATAATTAAGTATAGTGTCCCCGGAATTCGGCCGGAATTCGGAATTTGATATGAATAAGCAATCATTATTAACTAGATTGGAAGCCCTATTTAACATGCCCGAAGTTAAGAAAGGGTTTCCTACTCAAGAAGCCTGTATAGACTGGACAAACAAAGTTGCCCCTCTTCTGAAATTTAATAATCAGTACTACATAAATTTTGCTCAAAACGCTCATAAAATGAACTTGCCGCTCTCTTCACATACGCTTGTACCAGCATTTAGAATTATGGCGAGTCAGGTTCAAATGGCCATTGAGGAACTGCGAATGGAAATCGAACAGGATGGTAAAGCTTCTGATGACTCATCTCAAGGTGGGCAATATGTCGACAGATCTCGCCTACAGGAGTTGAAAAATGTCACAGCTACGCAGTTTGACCTGTCACGCCTGATCAAAATATTGGAAGAATTGAATACCTGTTACAAGAATCACTGCGATATCTCTGTTATTATGCTGACGCGAGCCTTGCTTGATCATGTGCCCCCCATTTTTTCATGCAAAACATTTCCTGAGGTAGCTAATAATTACGCGGGTTCGAAATCCTTCAAAGAATCTATGACGCATCTTGAAAATTCATCAAGAAAAATCGCCGATCAATACCTGCATACCCAGATTAGGCAAAAGGAATCCCTTCCAAATAGAACTCAGGTAAACTTTTCAAACGACATTGATGTCCTGCTGGGCGAAATTGTTAGAGTGCTTAAATGAAATTACATAACAAAGGCAATTCAGCGGACTCATTATGCTCACCTCTGATTTTTTTGTTGCACTGTTCAATTCATGATCCTTTGCTCATTTTCGTTTTTACTGGCGAGGCATTTTATGAGATTTCTCTTAGCTTTCATTTTATCTGCTACTCTCTTCGGCATATGTCCGGATGCGGCGGTAGCCCGGGTCTTAGTCTATGATGATGTGGTTCTGAAGGGCCATGAGATCATGCTCAGAGCTGAGACAAGGGGAACGTTCCTCAGCAAGGGCGGTGAGGTTGTGGAATTCATCGTCGATGGAAGGTCTATCGGGAAGAACCTTTCAGGAAGAGACGGATTTGCAGTAAAAACATTTGTCCCGGCAAGAACAGGCCTCTACAAAATAAATGTGAAATCCGGCGATGACAAAGACAGCGGGATACTCCTCGCACTGGAGAAAAAAACGCGGATCGTATTTATTGATGTTGGAGGCTCTTTGTTGGAAGGGCCGTTCGGAGAAAAACAAAAGCCGGAGAGCAGTAAGGCCATAGCAAAAATCCAGAAGAGATTTCCCATAGTCTATCTCCTGAAAGGTCTCTTAAGCGCGCAAACAATAAAAACATGGCTGAAGAAAAATAATTTCCCTGTTGCGCCTGTGATGCCCTGGGGTCAGGGCGAAGTATTCAGGGAAATCAAAGAAAGGGATTTACAGATTAAGGCGATAATCGGAGGGGCGGACGTGATTGAATCCGCCCGGGAGTACAAGCCGCTTGCCTTCAGTTTCGATTCCATGGAAGACGCGGAAGTCGTCGAGAATTGGAGAGAGATAGAAAAGAAGTTAAAATAATCTCTTCTCTGACTACATATCCTCAAGAGCTTCCCATATTGAAAGTTTCTTTCATCCCCTTGTCCCAGCCGTCCCAGAGGTAGGCGTCCACCTTTCCATCGGCGATGACGCGAAAAGCGTATCGCACCTGCTCTTCGTAAAACTCGCATAAGGCGCCAGTCTTGTTCATGCCGCCGTTCATCTCATAGGCCTCGGCCGGGCAGGGAGATCCGCAGAAGTGCCGGATGGCGCAGCGCCGGCATGGCTCGATGTCCTCGACCTTGCGGCCTGTCACGAGACGGAACTGTTCGGAGTCCATCACCCCGGAAATATCATCTTCAAAAAGGTTTCCGGCCCGGAAGCGGTCGAGACCGATGAACTCACTGCACGGGAACATATCGCCGTTGGGTGCTAAGGCGAAGAAACATCTGCCGCCGCCGCAGGGAGAGATGTCGCACATGAGCCTGCGCGCCGCGGGCGCGATGATGGCAAGGATGATGTTGGCAAAATTTCCCACCGTCAGTCTGCGGCCGGTCTGCCGGTAGAGTTCGTAGGTGCGGTCTAAAGCCGCGAGGAAATGCCTGGCCGCTGCTGCATCGCCGGGCTTCAGGCTGCGTGAGGGCGGAAGTGTGCAACGGAGGATGTTCATGAGGCATGTGGGCACCTCCCGCTCGTGAAAAAAATCCACCAGCCTGGTAAGGTGCCGCATGTTTGCGGCGGTGACGGTGCAGATGACGCTCCAGCCTTCGTAGCCGTTGAGCCGCTTCATGGCTGCAAGCACGTGCTTGAAAGTTCCCTGGCCATCCCAGTTCTTCCGGGTGCGATCTGCAATCTGTGCAGTGGGGGCGTCGAGCGAAAGCCCGATGCTCACCTTGCGGCTCGTGAGGAACTCGACCGCCTCATCGTCGAGGAGCGTGGCATTGGTCTGGATGCCGAAGAGAAAATCCTTTCCATATTCCTCGATGCCGGCAAAGACCGCATCACGATTAAGCAGGGGCTCCGCCCCGTGGAAGATGATCTGCGGCATGGAACCCTTGGACAGGGTCTTGCCGAAGTGCCGCTTCAGGAGCTTTAGCGCCTCAAGAAGTTTCTTCTCAGGCATGTGCCTGCCCTTGCGCCTCATCTTCTCAGGTATGTAGCAATAGGTGCAGTTCATGTTGCACCTTTCGGTAGGATTGAAGTAAACCGCCGAGGGTGTAAGCCCGAACCGCAGCCTGTCCATCTCCCGCGCGAACTGCTTGGACTTTCCGGCATAGGCTCTTGTGAGATCGCCTGCGGAAAAAACATCGGCGATTTTTTCGCGCTTCACCAGGGACCAGAAGGCCGTATCAGGTTCAATGACGGCCATATATTCCCGGTGGCCGATATCAATTTGTTGAAATGTTGGGCCGTTGCCGGTGTTGACGAAGCGGCCCCGCGAGGGAGCCGCCGCGTCCTTGCTTACCATCTTTCTCGTGACCGCCATTATTTCGCTTTCCTGTCCATCAGAATGTAGTGGGAAAGCCCGGTTCCTTTGGCTTTGCAGCCCTTCCTATACGCGATAACATCTTTTTTTGCTTTCTTTTTCATTTCCATTCTCCTTTCCTGTAATTTTTGGACAATAAAAAAAGGGCTCCGACGGACGACTGGCGTCAGTCGGAACCCTTTACCATCGGATTCCGGTTATCTCGGTTTTCTCAGGTCTTCTGGCTTTCGGGTCAAGGGCTCTTCACTGTCTTCCCAACGGGGTGAACCCCGGCAGTGACCAGCTATTGTGAAGAGCCTCGCCGATTACAGCGGCGGGTCCACCACGGATTTGCACCGTGTTCCGGTATGCTAAAACCGATGCGTGCTTATATATGCACGAGGGTATAAAGTCAAGTTCTTTTATAAGAGTGTTTTCGCGTTTCCCTCGCATCAGATTCCCAGATAGGCCCTCTTCACGTCCTCGTTATGAAGGAGGGTGTCGGCGGAACCTTCCAGCGTGATGAGGCCATTTTCCATCACGTAGCCGCGGTGAGCGACCTTGAGCGCCATATGTGCGTTCTGTTCCACCAGAAAGATGGTAGTCCTGCTTTCCGTATTGATCTTTCTGATAATGTCAAAAATCAGTTTGACAAAAATTGGGCCGAGACCCAAAGAAGGCTCGTCGAGAAGGAGCAGGCGCGGCCTTGCCATGAGCGCGCGCGAGATGGCCAGCATCTGTTGTTCCCCGCCGCTCAGAGTGCCGCCTTGTTGATGGCGTCTTTCCGCGAGGATGGGGAAGAGTTCGAAGATGTGATTCACGTCTTTTTTTATTTCTACGTTATCTCTCCGGAGAAAGGCCCCCATGTCCAGATTTTCCATGACCGTGAGGCGGGGGAATATGCGGCGGCCTTCCGGCACGAGAGAGATTCCCGATGCGACGATATCATCGGGACTCAAATTGTGGATCGGTTTGTCGTCAAACAGAATCTCGCCGGCCCTCGGGGGCACGATGCCGGAGATGGACATGAGGGTAGTGGACTTGCCGGCGCCGTTCGCGCCGATCAGGGTGATGATTTCTCCCGGTGATACTTCTATAGAGAGATCCTTCAATACCTGGACGTTGCCGTAAAAAGTCTGGACGTTGGAGAGCTTAAGCACTGACGTCTTCCCCCAAATAGGCCTTTATCACTTCCGGATTCTGTCTGATTTCCTGCGGTGTCCCCCCCGCGATCATCTCGCCGTAGTCCATGACGTAGACAGAGTCCGAAAGCCCCATGACCAATCTCATATCGTGTTCAATAAGAAAGACGGATATTTCCCATTCGTCGCGGATGCTGATGATCAGCGCTTCTAAGTCTTTTGTTTCCTGAGGATTCATGCCGGCTGCAGGCTCGTCGAGGAGGAGCAGGAAAGGATCGGTGGCTAAGGCTCTTGCGATCTCCAGGCGGCGTTGGGCGCCGTAAGGGAGGTTTCTGGCCAGCAGATTCACGTGCTCCGTGAGGCCTATCTTTTTCAGGATTTCATAGCTTCTGGCAACAATGGCCTTTTCTTCCGCCATCGTGCCCTTGTCCCTGAGGATGGCTCCGAGGACACCGGAATTCGTGCGGCAGTGACGGCCGATCATGACATTTTCGAGAACTGTCATGTCAGGGAATATCCGTATATTCTGAAACGTCCTCGCAACGCCGCTTTCCGTCACCTTGTGAATATTGAGACCGGTGATCCTCTTCCGCCTGCCGCTCGGAGAGGTAATGAAGATATCGCCTTCCGTGGGAGAGTAAATGCCGGTAATGCAATTAAAGAAGGTTGTCTTGCCCGCACCGTTGGGACCGATAAGGGCGGTAATCTGTCCGGGCAGGACGTCGATGTCAACGTGGTGCAATGCCCTCAGACCGCCGAAATTCATGCTGAGCTTTCTTGCTTCAAGTATGGTATTCATAATTTATTTTCTGCCCTTTCAAATTCCCACTTTCGCAAAGGGGGATTGAGGGGGATTTTTCAAGGGAAATCGTAATAAAATCCCCCCGGCCCCCTTTTAAAAAGGGGGTGAGAAAGAGATAAAATGTATTTTCGCAGTAAAGACAATGAAATAAAATTAAAAAAGCCTCGCTTCATTTTTCCTCCGCGTGAAATTCATATGTCCTGCGAACGCCCTCTACAATCCCCTGGGGACGGAAGATCATCATGATCACCATGATGATTCCGAATAGCAGCATCCGGTAGTCGCTGAAGGCACGAAGGTATTCCGGCAGCAGGATTAAGAGGAGGGCGCCGATGACGATGCCTATGATAGAACCTGTTCCGCCCAGAACGACAATGGAGAGGATCATGGCTGATTCGAGAAAGGTGAAGCTTGCCGGGTTGACGAAAGTAGTCTTTGCCGCAAAGATGACACCGACAAGGCCGGCCCATGTAGAACCTAAGGCAAAGGCAGTCAGTTTGACCATGGTCTTATTAATACCCATGGCCTGGCAAGCGATTTCGTCCTCCCGGAGGGCAAGGAGCGCCCGCCCTATCCGCGAATCCTGCAGGCGGTTCACGACAAAGATTGTGATGATGCAAAGGAGTATCATGAGAAAATAGAGGTATACGGTAGCCTCGTGCATGCCCATCTCCATGCCGAAAAGGCCGGGCCGCGGTATCCCGGAGATGCCGCTCGGGCCGTAGGAAAATTCATTCCAGTTTTCCAGGACCAATCTGGTGATTTCACCGAAGCCTAAAGTTACGATAGCCAGATAATCGCCCTGAAGCCGCAGCACCGGCAAAGCAAGGAGGATGCCCAGTATAGTAGCGGCAAGTGCGCCGAGGGGCAAGGCCAGCCAGAAGCCGACGCCGAAATGGTGATAGAGAAGCGCATACGTATAGGCGCCTGCCGCATAGAAGGCCACGTAGCCCAGATTCAAGAGTCCCGCCTGACCCACGACGATATTGAGACCGAGGCCCAGAACGGCATACATGAGGGCGGTCGTCATTATATTCGTCTGGTAGGTGGATGAGACAAGGGGGAAGATGACAGCGATACCGAATACAATTGCGACGGCGGGGAAAGACAGCCGCTTCTCGCTCACGAGGCGTCGCAGGTAAGACATGCGTCCTCCCTGTGCATCTATGCTCTCCTTCCTTCCGGATATGCCTTTCCTTGAGAGATAGCGCCAGACAAAGGAAAGGATAAAACTCCCGGCGCCGACATAAATCATGTTCATCCAGCGCCATTCGATGATGTTCTCTATAGTATTGACCCGGATTACCATGATGG
Organism: Syntrophales bacterium; assembly: GCA_049512055.1. Taxonomy (GTDB): domain Bacteria; phylum Desulfobacterota; class Syntrophia; order Syntrophales; family UBA2185; genus Fen-1135. Next base: position 7,577 of record JBEKXK010000029.1, read on the forward strand.
GGAAGGTGAGAAACATGAACCACAACGAAACGACGACGGATTGTTGCATGCCTTCCATGTATTTTGCGTTGTTCAACGTACTCATACCTTCTGCGTTGTTTTATGGCCTAAAAGGCCTGAGGGCTTGATTATCAAAATAAAAATAAGAAGGACAAAGGCAAACACATCTTCGTAATCGCTGGATACGTAACCCGTGGCGAAACTCTCCGTACAACCCAACACCAGGGCGCCCAGAACCGCGCCGGGGATGCTGCCGATCCCTCCGAGAACCGCGGCTGTGAAGGCCTTGATCCCCGCAAGAAATCCGATGTAGAAGTTGATCCGTCCGACATGAGACGCAATCAATACCCCTCCTATGGCGGCCAATGCCGAGCCGATAATGAAGGTGCTGGAGATTACGCGGTTGACATTAACGCCCACCAGCATGGCCATGTCCCTGTCCTGTGCCGTAGCCCGCATGGCTTTTCCCATTCTTGTGAATTTGATGAGCAGGGTCAGGAGGACCATGATAATTGCCGTAGTCGCAATAATTATAAATTCCGTTGAGCCGATGAGACCGACGTATGGCGCCATGAACGGGAGATCGGGCAGAAGATTGGGGAAGGGGAGGAAGTCTGAGGTCTGAGTTAGAAGGACGTAATTCTGAAGAAAGATGGACATGCCGATCGCGCTGATCAAAGGCGAAAGACGGGGAGCCTGGCGGAGAGGCTTGTAGGCGACTTTCTCCACCGTGAAACCGTAGGCAGCGGAGTAGATTACAGCGACAACCGACGCAAGGATCAGGACGGAAAGGCCGCTCATCCCCGACATGGCGAGGACGCTCGCAACAATCAGGGCTGTAAAGGCGCCGATCATGTAGATCTCACCATGGGCAAAATTTATCAGCTCAATGATGCCGTAGACCATGGTGTAGCCCAGGGCAATGAGGGCATAGATGCTGCCGCGCGTGAGCCCGCCGATAAGAAGTTCAAGAAAATAATCCATCTTAATAAAGCGCTGTAAATGGGAATATCTTCCGATGCCGATGTATACCGCGCGAATCCCGCTCGATTAAGCGGCTGTCAGAAGTCATAAATAATCTGCTCTTGGCGGAGAAAAGAAGTCCAACACGTGGCCGGGTTCGATTATTTCTATCCTGTGTTCAACGTTCTTAGGAATCGAATATGTGTCTCCCGGTCCTATAATCTGATCGTGAGCACCAAAGCGGATTCTGTATTTCCCTGATATAACATATCCGGTCTGTTCATTTGGATGCTTATGAAAGGGGACATTATCCCCCTTCTTGTAAAACATTTTAGTTATCATAGTATCCGGCCCATGGGATAGAACCAGGAAATCCACGCCCAGAAAACTTCTTCTCGTACCTTTGTCGGCTGTTACTATCATGCATTCCTCTTTTCTATGTTTCCGTATAGGAGCATCTCAGAATTCAATTTCTTTCTCCCGCTCTCGGCAAGACTGTGGGCTTAAGCTTCCTGGACTTCGCTCTCCTGGCGAGAGGGATTGAGGGAGGGCTTATTGCTGCGATATCGTAAAATGCTTTATGACCGTGTGGCTCCTCAGAGAGACAAATCTATTTTACTTCCACATAGGCCCCGTTTCTGACCTGGTACACGGAAAATCCAACGCCTATGGCATCTCCCTTATTATCAAATTTAATTTTTCCGAGAGGTGTGTCCACATAATATGTGCGGAGGGCTTTTCTTATCTTCTCGTAATCTGTAGAACCCGCATTCTTAATAGCATAAAGAAGCGCCTGAGCGCCTGCATAGCCGTTCAGGAAGAAGGCTCCTGGTTCAGAGCCGTATGTTTTCTTATGCGCCTCTATGGCGGCAATAGCCAGAGGGTTTTTCGATGTGTCTTTATGGCTCGTCGCATAGACCCCTTCGGCATATCTTCCTGCCACCTTGATAAAAGTGTTATCCTTGACGCCGTCATCGGAGATAAGGAGTGTCTTCAAACCTTTCTTGCGCATCTGCGTGACTATCGAGGCGGCCTCCGGGTGATAACCGCCATATATGACTGCTTCCGCACCCGATTGCTTGATTTTTTGAACTACGGCGGAGTAGTCAACAGCGCCCTGCGTTATTCCCTCAAAGAGGACGACGGCAGCTTTTTTCGAATCCTCGATGTTCCTCTTCGCTTCTTCCGCGAATCCCTTGCCGTAGTCGCCTTTGTCATGCAGGACCGCTATCTTTTTCAGATTGAGATTCTTGACGGCAAAATCTACGGCCAGCTTTGCCTGGTTCTTGTCGTAACCGATTGTCCGGTAAAAGTTGGGATACTTGCCGCTTAATGTGAGCTCCGTATTTGTAGCCGAAGGCGACATCGCTATTACATGACCTTCTTTGTAAATGCCCAGGGCCGCCTTGGTGGCGCCGCTGCAGATATGCCCAAGAACTACATTAACGCCTTTGGAAACAAGTTTCGTTGCGGCGTTGGTGGCGACCTCTGGTTTACACACGTCGTCCTCGGCGAGGACCTCCACTTTCCTGCCGAGGATGCCCCCTTTTTCATTGATGTCCTTTGCCACCAGCTCCGCAGCCCTGGCGCTGGGGATACCGTAGGAAGCTATATCGCCGCTGAGTGGGACGGCGACTCCCAGCTTGATGGTCTCCGCAGCGGAGATTGCAGCGGGCATCATAAAATTCAGGCACGTGATTGCGATAACTGAGACAAGCAGGATACTCGTGAAACGTGTTTTCATGGAATTTCCCTCACGCGTCTTGAGATGTAGTTGGATTATCTAAATTATACCATTTGTTAATGCAAGCACTAATCGACCAAGACGCTTTTGTCATACCCGGATGCTTTTATCGGGTATCCAGTTTTCAAAAATCGGACAAAATCTGGATTCCCGCTCAAAGCCACACGGGGATGGCAGGTGTTACAAGAACCTTGACGCTGAATTCTTTTTGGTTGTCGCTCGCGATCAAGCCCCTGCGAGAGGCCAGCAAGCGTAAAACTGCCGGCTTTACCAGAAGATATTAGTTAGACAATCCGCCCTGGATACTTTTTAATCTACTGGATACCTTAGCCGCATACTTTTTATCCACTTTTGTCAGAATCAGCCCACTGACAATTACAGAAAATTGTTTTTATTCAGCATATTTGTTATTCATTACCCTCCCCGGTATATTTCTTGCTAAATTCAGCAGACGGTACTTTGCTTAAGGAGATAAACGTATAAGAAGTGCAGTCACGATTCTTGGAGTTGTCGCTGCAGGGCGGCCACTATCGCACTGAACAATTCGCGACGGCAATTTTTGCGATAATCACTCGCGAATGAAAGTAGCGTAAAATTCCCACAGCGGAGGAGAAGGAGTTCTTTGGAAAACCGGAATCACTCTGTGATGAAGTCATGTTGTATTCTCATCAGCCTTTTGGTGCTGCACCAAAGTAGGCGAGTCCGCTTCCAGGAGACGTGGGGCATGCAGACGGATGAAAATACGTGTCACTCCGAAAGATGACAACATACAATTTTTCTTGATAATTATATCTTCAAGATGTTAATTGTTTACGGAACTCTTTGATTTTTTTCTTTGTTGTGACAAAGATGAATAGGTTGGGGACAAGGGGCGGTTCAGTACAGTCCTTTCCTTAATTCCCTGCCGCAGGGTGAACGGCATCTTTTCGCTTTTAGATTGCTCCAGTTCGCTTGCAATGACTTGATGAAAAAAAATACAGACGCTAAGAGGTTATCACGTGATGGTTGATTCGGAAGCGGAAAAGAGCGCCCCGTTCAAAAAAATTCTTAAGGTTTTCTCTGGGCGCAGGTGGGTCTGGCTGCTCGCTGCATGTCTTCTCGCCGTCGGGGTTTACGCGTATTTTATCTACTCTGGCCGGATGCCGTCTATCGCAGGTAAACAGGGGACTGCACCTCTGGCTCGCGCTGTCCCGGTTGTCACGGCAACAGCCGCAAAGGGCGACATCAATATTTATCTCACCGGACTCGGCTCGGTCACGCCGCTCAATACCGTCACCGTGAAGAGCCGTGTAGACGGGCAGTTGATGAAGGTTTCGTTTAAGGAGGGAGAGGTCGTGGACAGAGGCGCTCTTCTGGTAGAGATCGACCCACGCCCGTTTGAAGCGCAACTTACCCAAGCCTTGGGGCAGATGGTCCGTGATCAGGCGCTTCTCGCAAATGCCAGGCTCGACCTTCAGCGCTACCATGATCTCGCTGCGGAGGATTCCATCGCCAAGCAGCAGTATGACACACAGAAGTCTTTAGTGCAGCAACTGGAGGGAACCGTCAAGGTCGACCAGGGCCAGATCGACAATGCGAGGCTGCAGATAGTTTACTCGCGCATCACCGCACCCATCAGCGGCAGGATCGGATTGCGTCTCGTTGATCCCGGCAACATCGTTCACGCTACCGATGCGAACGGTCTTGCCGTCATCACACAGCTGCAACCCATAACCGTCATTTTCACGATTCCCGAAGACAACCTTCCCCCGGTGCTCGCTAAGCTCAAGTCCGGGGAGCGCATGCCTGTTATTGCACTCAATCGTGAGCAGACAAAAAAAATCGCCGAAGGATACCTGCTGACTGTTGACAACCAGATCGATCCGACTACCGGTACAGTCCGGCTTAAGGCGCTGTTTCCCAATAAAGAGAACGAGCTCTTCGCAAACCAGTTTGTGAACGCACGCCTGCTTATCGGCGTCAAGAAGGGAACTACAGTGGTGCCCACTGCCACCTTGCAGCAGAGCACCCGTGGGACATTCGTTTACGTGGTGACTCCGGAACTGACTGCGGCAGTGCGTGTGGTCAAAGTCGGCCCTGCCGAGGGCGATAACGTTTCCATCGACGAGGGGCTGTCGCCTGGTGAGTTCGTTGTGGTGGAAGGAGCGGACAGGCTGCGGGATGGCAACAAGGTCGAGTTGCAGGGTCAAGGAACCAACAACTCCGGCAAAGGTAAGTAATGAACCCTTCGCGTATTTTCATCCTGAGGCCTGTCGCGACTACCCTGCTGATGGTCGCTATTCTGCTTGCCGGCTTCGTTGCTTACCGACAGTTGCCTGTCTCCGCCTTGCCGCAGGTGGATTATCCCACCATCCAGGTATTCACTTTCTATCCCGGGGCGAGCCCCGATGTCATCGCTTCATCCATAACATCTCCCCTCGAGCGTCAGTTCGGACAGATGCCCGGCCTCAAACAGATGACGTCAACGAGTTCCGGCGGCAGCTCGGTCGTTATACTTCAGTTCACCCTTGACCTCAGTCTTGACGTCGCCGAACAGCAGGTGCAGGCAGCTATCAATGCGGCCGCCACCTTCCTTCCAAGGGATCTGCCGAACCCGCCGGTCTATAGTAAGGTTAATCCAGCTGATGCGCCGATACTTACCCTGGCCCTAACTTCAGATACAATGTCTCTCCCGCAGGTGGAGGACCTTGCGGACACACGACTCGCCCAGAAGATCTCACAGCTTTCCGGTGTGGGGCTTGTCAGCATCAGCGGAGGGCAAAGACCGGCTGTCAGGATACAGGCAAACCCCACGGCCCTGGCGGCCTACGGCCTGACGCTCGAGGATCTGCGTGCGGTCGTAGCCGCAGCCAATGTGAATCAGGCGAAGGGGAGCTTTGACGGGCCGCGGCAGTCTTCTATTATCGGCGCCAACGACCAACTCCTATCGAGCAAAGAGTACAGACCTCTCGTAGTCGCCTATCGCAACAATGCCCCCGTGGTACTTTCCGACGTTGCCGATGCCATCGATGATGCGGAGAACGTAAAGCTTGCGGCATGGATGAATGATGCTCCTGCGGTGATCGTCAATATACAGCGGCAACCGGGCTCTAATGTCATCGAGGTTGTCGACCGCGTCAAGAAGCTGCTGCCGCAGTTGCAGAGTTCGCTTCCTTCCGCCATTCAGGTTTCCATCCTTACGGACCGCACGACGACAATCCGCGCATCAGTGCACGACGTGGAGTTCGAATTAATGTTGGCGGTGGCTTTGGTCGTAATGGTCATCTTTCTGTTCCTTCGCACCCTGTCGGCAACATCCATCCCGAGCGTTGCTGTCCCACTTTCTTTAGTCGGCACCTTCGGGATCATGTATCTTTTGGGGTTCAGCCTGAACAACCTGACGCTGATGGCCCTCACAATTGCGACGGGCTTCGTGGTGGATGACGCCATCGTCATGATCGAAAATATTGCCCGGTACATAGAGCAGGGCGACCCCCCGCTGGAGGCGGCCCTCAAAGGTTCGGAGCAGATTGCCTTCACCATCGTGTCTCTGACCATCTCCCTTGTCGCCGTTCTTATTCCGCTTCTCTTCATGAGCGATGTGGTGGGGAGGCTTTTCCGTGAGTTTGCCATCACCCTCGGCATTACGATCCTGATCTCCGCAGTGGTTTCGCTTACGTTGACGCCGATGATGTGTGCGCGATTGCTGAAACACAAACCGGAAGATCAGCAGAAGAGGCTCTACCGCGTATCGCAACATATGTTCGACCGGATAATTGCGGCCTACGGCAGGACTCTTAAGTGGGTGCTGCAGCGCCAGACGGCAACGCTCATCGTGGCGGTGGCAACCCTCGTTTTCACTGTTGTCTTGTATATTGTCATACCGAAAGGTTTCTTCCCCGTCCAGGATACCGGGCTTATCCTCGGCATTTCGGAAGGGCCGCAGTGGACATCGTTTCAGGCAATGGCCGAGAAGCAGCAGGCCCTCGCACGGACGATCCTCCGCGACCCGGCCGTGCAGGGCCTGTCCACGTTTATCGGGGTGGATGGAACCAATACGACTCTGAACGGCGGCCGCGTCCTTATCAACCTGAAGCCGCTCTCAGAGCGCGATGCGAGCGCGAGTGAGATTATACGCCGCCTGCAACCTGAACTCGCGAAACTCAACGGAATCAACGTCTACATGCAGCCGGTTCAGGACCTCACGGTCGAAAGCCGCGTGAGCCGCACGCAGTACCAGTACAGTCTCGAAGACCCGAATGCCGACGAGCTCGGCCTTTGGACTCCGAAACTTGTTGACGCGCTGCATGAACTTCCGGAACTCCGCGACGTAAGCAGCGATCAGCAGAACCAGGGATTGCAGGCCTCGCTTGTGATTGACAGGGCTACGGCGTCACGGCTTGGAATTACCCCGCAGCTCATCGACGATACCCTCTACGACGCCTATGGCCAGAGGCTGGTATCAACGATGTTCACACAGTTGAACCAGTATCGAGTCATCCTCGAGGTCAAACCGGAATTCAAGGTGCATCCCGAAAAATTGGGCGACCTCTATGTCCGAAGCGTCGGCGGCGGGCAAGTACCCATCGGCGCGTTCACCCAGTTCAAGGAAACCCTGGGTCCGCTTATCATCAGCCATCAGGGGCAGTTTCCGTCAACAAACCTCTCCTTCAATCTCGCGCCTAATGTATCCCTTGGGGATGCAGTCAAGGCAATTAATTCCACCACGCAGAAACTGGGAATGCCAGCGAGCATCCGGGGGAGCTTCCAGGGCACTGCCCAGGCCTTCCAGTCATCGCTCGCTAATGAGCCCATCTTGATCCTCGCGGCGCTGATAACGGTTTACATCGTCCTCGGAGTGCTTTACGAGAGTTACATACACCCCGTCACGATCCTCTCCACACTGCCTTCCGCAGGGGTGGGAGCGCTTCTTGCCCTGATGATATGCCGCACGGAGTTCAGCGTCATTGCCCTCATCGGCATCATCCTCCTTATCGGCATCGTGAAGAAGAACGGTATCATGATGGTTGACTTTGCCCTGGCGGCGGAACGCAATGAAGGGAAAAGCCCGGAAGACGCCATCTATCAGGCATGTCTGCTCCGGTTCCGGCCGATCATGATGACAACCATGGCGGCGCTCCTCGCGGCGCTGCCTTTGGCAATCAGCACCGGCGTGGGCGCAGAGCTTCGCCGCCCCATGGGCATTTCAATCATTGGTGGTCTCGTTTTCAGCCAGATACTCACCCTGTACACAACGCCGGTAATATATTTGTGGTTTGACCGGCTGGCGCTGCGCTTCAGGAGGCCCCGCTCCCTTCCGGAATATGACGAGGAAAGCAAACAATGATCGGAGCAAATTTCTCAGCCCCCTTCATCAGGAGGCCGGTGGCGACGACCCTTCTGACCATAGGAATGGTTCTCGCCGGGCTGATCGCCGTTCGTTTGCTTCCTTTGTCTCCTTTGCCGCAGGTGGACTATCCGACGATCTCCGTATCTGCTGTCCTGCCGGGGGCGAGTCCGGAGACAATGGCAACATCGGTGGCAGCGCCGCTGGAGCGGCAGTTTGCGCATATTGCGGGCGTCGCCGAGATGACGTCGACCAGCTACCTCGGGTCCACATCCATCGTCCTGCAGTTCGACCTGGACCGCAACATCGATGGAGCAGCCCGTGACGTCCAGGCGGCCATCAATGCGGCCCGATCCTACCTACCTGCCGCGCTTCCCTCGAACCCGACCTATCGCAAGGTAAATCCTGCGGAGGCGCCTATCCTCATTCTGGCCCTTACCTCTGATACGGTCGGAAGGGCACAGATGTACGACGCGGCATCGACTATCCTCCAGCAAAAGATCTCTCAGGTGGAAGGCGTCGGACAGGTAATAGTTGGCGGCGGTTCATTGCCCGCGGTGCGCGTGGAGTTGAATCCCCTGTCCTTGAGCAAGTACGGGATCGGTCTTGACGCTGTGCGCACTGCCCTTGCCAACACCAACGTGAACCGGCCGAAAGGACAACTGGCAAACGGCGAGAAAACATGGGAGATCAAAACGAATGACCAGATGTACAAGGCGGAACTGTACCGTCCGATTATCGTCGCCTTCCAGTCGGGGGCGGCGGTAAGACTGTCTGATGTTGCCGATGTGCAGGATTCGGTCGAGGACATACGCAATGCGGGCCTGGTAAACGGCAAACCCGCCGTGATGGTCATCCTGTTCCGTCAGCCGGGGGCAAATATCATCGAGACCGTGGACCGCGTCGTTGAACTCCTGCCGCAGCTTGAAGCGTCCATTCCCGGAGCAATCAATCTCTCCGTCGTTCTCGACCGGACAACTACGATCCGCGCCTCTTTGAAGGACGTAGAGCGCACCCTCGTCATTTCCGGCATACTCGTGATCCTGGTGGTCTTCGCGTTCTTGCGGCACGCGCGGAGCGCCCTCATACCGAGCATTGCCGTACCCGTGTCGCTCATCACCACCTTCGGGGTCATGTATCTCTGCGGCTACAGCCTCGATAATCTTTCTCTCATGGCGCTGACAATTGCCACGGGTTTTGTCGTTGACGACGCGATTGTCGTCCTCGAAAATATCACGCGTCACCTGGAAAAGGGCGTTCCTTCCCATCAGGCCGCCTTGCTCGGTGCGCGGGAGATCGGCTTCACCGTCCTTTCGATCAGCGTTTCCCTCGTGGCGGTTTTCATCCCCATCCTGCTCATGGGAGGGATGCTGGGCAGGCTCTTCCGCGAATTCGCAGTGACGCTCTCCGCCGCCATCATGGTGTCTCTCGTGGTCTCGCTTACGACCACGCCCATGATGTGCGCCTACTTTCTGAAAACGGAAAAGGCCCGGACACACGGACGGCTGTTTAATTTAAGCGGGCGTCTGTTTGACGGAATGCATCACGGTTACGAGAGAAGCTTGTCCTGGGCGCTGAAACACCCGCGACTCATGCTTTCCTTAATGCTCTCCACAGTAGTGATCAGCATCGTGCTGTTCGTCATCGTCCCGAAGGGATTCTTTCCTCAGCAGGATACGGGCCGCCTGACAGGCACAATACTCGCGGCACAGGACATATCGTTCCAATCGATGAGAGAAAAAATGGCGGCGATTGTCGACATCATCGGGAAGGACCCCGCTGTGGACACGGTTGTCGCATTCACCGGCGGCTCCGGCGGACGGGCGACGACTAATACGGGACGGATGTTCATCGCCCTGAAACCCATAGAGCAGAGGAAGCTCAGCGCCGACCAGGTAATCGGAAGGCTTCGCAAGAAAATCAGCAGCGTTCCGGGAGCTCCTGCATACCTCCAAGCCGTACAGGACGTGCGCGCCGGGGGACGGATGGGCGGAGGACAATACCAATACACACTCCAGGGGGAAAACCTGATTGATCTCATGACATGGTGCCCCCTTATAGAACGGCGATTGCGTGAGGTTCCCGGCATTGTCGACGTGAGCAGCGATCAGCAGAATCAGGGATTGCAGGCCTCGCTTGTGATTGACAGGGCTACCGCGTCACGCCTGGGCATCAGCCCGCAGGTGATCGACGATACCCTTTACAGCGCCTTCGGCCAGCGGCAGGTCTCGATCATGTATACGCCGTTGAATCAGTACCATGTGGTGATGGAGGTGGAGCCGCGTTTCTGGCAGCGTCCGGAGACGCTCCGCTATATCTATGTGTCGTCATCGACGGGGGCGCTCGTTCCCCTGAGCGCCTTCACCCATTACGATATGACGCAGACCGCTCTCGCAGTGAGCCACCAGGGACAGTTCCCGGCGGTGACGCTATCGTTCAACCTCGCGCCGGGGCTGGCCTTGGGAGACGCAGTGAAAGCCATCGACTCCGCCACGCGGAAGATGGGATTACCTTCAAGCATTCACGGCAGCTTTCAGGGGACGGCCCAGATCTTTCAGGCGTCCCTCGCCAATCAGCCTCTTCTGATCCTTGCCGCGCTGGTAGCGGTCTATATCGTCCTTGGCATATTGTACGAGAGTTACATCCATCCGCTTACCATTCTCTCCACCCTGCCGTCGGCGGGTGTCGGGGCATTCATAGCCTTGCTGATCTCGCGTACGGAGCTGACCATCATTGCCCTCATCGGGCTCATCCTGCTCATCGGCATCGTGAAGAAGAACGGTATCATGATGGTGGACTTTGCCCTGGCGGCGGAACGCAATGAAGGGAAAAGCCCGGAAGAGGCCATCTATCAGGCGTGTCTGCTGCGGTTCCGGCCGATCATGATGACAACCATGGCGGCGCTGCTCGGGGCGCTGCCCCTTGCTATCGGATTCGGCGTCGGATCCGAGCTCCGCCGTCCCCTTGGCATCGCTATCGTCGGCGGGTTAATTTTCAGCCAGATGCTCACGCTCTATACGACTCCGGTGGTATATCTCTATCTTGATCGCCTGCGGCTCCGCCTGGAAGGAAGAAAGGCGAAGCGGAGGCGACTGACTATCCACAATGTGGTTGCGGGGGCGCCGGATGTGCGCTGATGAAATTCGGACGGCACGTGCAAAAAAATTCGTTGTTTGCAAGACTCCGTCTTGGTAAGATGAACCGTCAGAAGGAACAACATATGATCCATGCGACATCAGGTTATCAGGAATGGGTAAAGCCGCGCAGCCTTGCAATTGCAGCCGTTGCAGGGATGCTTGTCATTTTCACGGCCTGCGCTGTCGGACCCGACTATGTGAAACCAAAGACCGAAGCGCCCCCCGCCTATAAGGAGGCGGCCGGGTGGAAGGTGGCAGAGCCGCAGGAGGCCGCCGTTCGCGGAGCGTGGTGGAAGATATTCCAGGATCCCCAACTTGACGCCTTAGAAGAGCAGGTCAATATCTCGAATCAGAATGTGGCTGCCGCGGAAGCGCAGTTCCGGCAGGCCCGCGCTGCCGTGCAGGCCGCACGCGCCGGTTATTTCCCGACTGTCTCCCTCGGAGCCCAGGCCACGCGTTCCCTGAGATCGGCCAATGCTCCCGGCACTCTCGGCGCGCCAACGGACCAGTTTACCGATCTCCTGTTGACGGGAACGGCATCGTGGGAGGCTGATGTCTGGGGCAGGGTCCGCCGTACGGTCGAGGCAAGCCAGGCGAGCGCGCAGGCAAGCGCAGCAGACCTTGAATCGATCCGCCTCAGCACGCAGGCGGCGCTTGCACAAACATACTTCCAACTCTGCGCCCTCGACGCTCAGAAGAAGCTTCTCGACGAAACGGTCGCGGCCTTGCAGAAATCCTTCGACCTAACGAAGAAGCGCTACGCAAGCGGTGTATCATCCAGGGCCGACGTCCTTCAGGCGGAGACGCAGCTCAAGACAACACAGGCACAGGCTGTTGACGTGGGCGTACAGCGCGCCCAACTGGAGCACGCCATAGCACTTCTTGTCGGCAAACCCGCATCCGCTTTCTCGATTCCGGCAAAGCCCCTCGCTGTGAAGCCCGTCGTCACGCCTGTGGGCCTTCCGTCGGAGCTTCTGGAAAGAAGACCGGACATAGCCGGCGCGGAACGGCGTCTCGCCGCTGCGAACGCCCAGATTGGAGTCGCCAAGGCTGCATATTTTCCGAGCGTTATCCTGAACGCGTCGGGCGGATTTGAATCCACCAGTCTTTCCGACTGGCTGAATTGGCCGAGCCGCTTATGGTCTGTCGGCCTTGCTGTGACGGAGACGGTATTCGATGCAGGCCTGCGCAGCGCCCTCACGGATCAGGCGCGGGCAGCTTATGACCAGACGGTGGCGGCTTATCGTCAAACTGTGCTTGGGGCATTTCAGGATGTGGAAGACAATCTCGCGGCCCTACGAATACTGGAGGAGGAATCCCGCGTCCAGGGCGAAGCGGTAAGCGCCGCGCGGCGATCCCTCGAGTTCAGCATGAACCAGTACAGGGCCGGAACAATCAGCTACCTCGACGTGGTGACTGTGCAGACCATCCTGCTTGCAAACGAGATAACCGCCATCAATATCCTCGGTCGCCGGATGGCCGCGAGCGTTCTCCTGATCAGAGCGATCGGCGGTGGATGGAATTCCGCCTCGCTCCCGTCGAACAAGGATCTCAACAGCAGCGAGAATAACAAGCGCAATTAACCGCGCCTGTTTATCCGGATTGCAAGAAGGGTTTACTCGCCGATAATTTTTACAAGGACTCTTTTCCTTCGCCTGCCGTCAAATTCGCCGTAAAATATTTGCTCCCATGGGCCGAAATCGAGCCTGCCTTCTGTAATCGCAACGACTACTTCCCTTCCCATGATCTGACGCTTCAGGTGGGCATCTCCATTATCCTCGCCGGTGCGATTGTGACGGTACTGCGATACGGGTTCATGCGGCGCCAGTCTCTCCAGCCAGTCATCGTAATCCTGATGGAGGCCGGACTCGTCGTCGTTGATGAAGACAGAACTGGTGATGTGCATCGCGTTGACCAGCGCCAGACCTTCTTTGACCCCGCTCTTTTTGAGGCATTGCTTTACCTGCGGTGTAATATTGACGAATGCCCTCCTGCCGGGGGTGTTAAACCATAATTCCTCACGATAGGACTTCATTCTTTATTCTCCTTATGCGAAATGCAAAATTGAAATTAAATTTGTTCTTGTTAAACGAATGGGTGAACTCTTAATAATATTTTTTCAAAAAATACCGGGTTTGCTTCTTGAAAGCAACACGGAAAGTCGAAGACAGGAAATATGCCAGGCGTCAAATGCAAAGTCGCAGCTTGCTGCGGAGAGCTTAAATACTGGATGAAGCGTGCAAATGCGTGACAGCTTATTTTTTGTTCGTATAGAATCCGGCTACCTTCCCGTACTCAATATTTGACATCCCTCGCAGCAAAGTGTAAATTTCAAAACATATTCAGCAAACAAGATGCGGGATCAAATGATATTGGCAAATTAACTGGTATGATGTCCCCACAATATATGGAAGATTACATAAATATTGCAAGACGGATATTTGACGGCACCAGATATGAGGCTTCAGATGAAGATGTTAAAAGACTCGCTGATAACATGATTCTTCTTGAAAAAAGGGGACTGGGCAAGCTCAATAAGAGGCTGATTGATAGTACAAGAGGAATTTGGGCTACAATTGCAGAGCATAATTTTGCTGTTATATTGGCTTCTCAGCTTTGCTCCAAAATTCCAATAAACTATGAACCTGATGGCCTACAGCGACCACCAGATTTCAAAGTTGAAATAGAGGGCGTCACCTATTGGATACAGATGAAAGACTTATCCAAGCTGGCAAGAGAAAACAGACAAGAAAAGATAATACAGAAAATTAAAGAAGCAGCAAAGAAAATTACAGTCGGTAAATTTTTTAGTTGCGCGTTGTCGTATGATTTTAAAGAAGGTTGTCTGACAGAGCTTATGAACTTCATAAATGATAAGGCGGTGGTTGCTCTCAAAGAAGAAAGTTTCCTTTTTACAGGTAAGGACAATGAAAAGGCCGAAGTTAAGTTTTGGTCTCCCGGAAGTATGGAGCTACCTGAATTGACTCTCGGTTGTGCCGGTGATTTAGACATGGTAGAAATAATAGGACAGGCTAGTGCGCAAATAATACAGAGTCTGCTTAATGCAGTAGGGGCGTTTAATTGGGAAGCCGATGCGAGCAATGTCAACTTGATAGTTATGGAAGCAGACAACAAACGTGACATAAATATTTGCGATGCACTTTTTGGAACAGCGTATTTTAATTTTCTTGGGGATAAGCAGTCCTGGAGTAGAAAAGAAGATGGATTCTTTGCAGATTCTAACGTCTCCAAAAAGGTTGTTGGTGTCGTAGCAACAAAAAGAAAGCGTGAAAGAGATGAGGAAATCTCGTTTCTTTCTCCTGAAGAAGTGGTGAGCCGACTTTCTTTCCAAGAAAAGGAAATATCTAATGGTATGACACCAGAGGAAATCAAGAAAGCGCTTGAATGGAAAAGCCCCGGACCTATTGCCGACTATTCTCTGATTCTGTATATGAACGACCGGTTCAAATATCTCCTCGAAACAATAAAGCGACTCCTCAGCTTTGACAAGATTGTTTATTACAACATGATGCCTATGGGCAAAAGCAATTTTGATTGAAAATGAGTTACACGGCACTGCACGTGAGGTGGGCAATGAAGAAAAAGGGAAATCAATATCCTTCTTTAGCCAACGTGAAGCTTGATGAGATCGGAATATGGTCAGAAATCAAAATAGCCATTCTGCGTGAATATGCTTGTGCATTCACCAGCATTCTAAAAACCAAGGCATGGTGCAGAGGGTGTTGTTATGTAGATGCATTTGCAGGGGCTGGCTTGCATATCTCAAAAACGACCAGGGAAATGGTGCCGGGATCGCCCTTGAATGCCCTTCTCGTCGAGCCTCGATTCGATCGCGTCATTCTGATTGACCTTGACGCGAAGAAGGTTGACTCTTTGATGATGCTTTGCGGACACGATGAGCGCGTCGAAATCCTGTCTGGTGACTGCAATGAAGTCCTTCTGGACAAAGTTGCGCCTTCTCTGTCCTATGCATCCTACTGGCGCGGACTGTGTGTGTTGGATCCATATGGTATTCATGGCAAGTCCCTTCACTGGCGAACCATCAAGCAACTCGCCGATCTTAGGAGTGTTGATATTTTTCTCAACTTCCCACTTATGGATATCAACAGAAATACCCTGCGGAGTCGTTTAGCTAATGCAGATGATGCAGATGTTGTCGCATTCAATGCATTCTGGGGAGGTGATGACTGGATAGATCTCATGTATCAGTCAGACCTTTTTGGCGATTTGGACAAAATCGGTAACAATGAAAAATTGGCCACGGCTTTTCAGAAGCGGCTCAAGACTGTTGCGGGTTTTGAGTTTGTGCCGGAACCGATTATGATGCGAAATAGCAAAGGGGGCCCATTGTATTTTCTCTACTTTGCTTCGCATCAATCGGTAGCGCAAAAGGTCGTACTGGACATCTTCAAAAAGTACAGGAAAATGACGTGACTCTGGGCACTTCAAAAAACAAGGTTCGGGAACAGCAGGCAGCGTACGCAGTGGCGAGCGCGAAGCAGGATCATGCTTTGGTGCGGGAACTATGGGCTGTCAAAGGGCAGTCGGATCGGTTCCATGTTCAGCGAATCGCCGAGAGATCAGGCCTCCCGGTTAAATGGCTTTCCACGCCGCCTAAGATCAATGGTGAGCGGGGCATGGCTAAGCTCATGGAGGAACGGAATGTCCTGTTGCTCCGCGACCGCAAGAGCCCGTTCATCGAACAGTTTCAGCATCCGCTGGGACGATGCGCTAAGTTCTATAAGCTGACGGCCTACAACAACTGCAATTTCTGGTGCGAATACTGTTATCTGTACCTGACTTTTCGAGCTTGCCCGGTGTCAACGCATTTTGTGAACTATGATAGGATGTTTAAGGACATAGAGAAGTTTGACAGGCAGAGCATTCCCGATGCCCTTCGAGTTTTGAATCTTGGTGAGCTTGGCGATCCGTTGGCTGTGGATGATGTCACTGGACTGACGGAGCAACTTGTTCCGTTCATGCTGGCACATGCGCCCCATACGAAGCTGTTGTTCCTGACCAAGAGCGACTGCGTCCGGAATCTGCTGGAGATGAAGCATGGCGGACAGACGATCGTTTCGTTCAGCGTCAACACAGACAAGATATGGCAGTATCTGGAGCACCGGACGCCGTCACCGACGGACCGGTTGAAAGCGGCGCGCAAGGTTCAGGATGCCGGGTATGAGGTGCGTTTGCGAATAGATCCGGTAGTCCGATATTCAACGTGGGAAAAAGATTATTGTAGGCTTACGGATATGATTTTCGATCACGTCGAGCCTTCGAGGATCACGATTGGTGAATACCGTCCTGGAGAGGGGCTTTCAAGTCACATCAAGACACGTTTCCCGGAATCATCTCTTCTGAAGGTGAATGGTTCGCTGATTGCCGAGGCTGGGAAGCTGCGCTATCCGAGGGAATTTAGGATCGAGATGTTCCGTACGATTGTGGATGGAATTCGCCGTTGCGACAAGAAGGTTCAGATTGCGCTTTGCAAGGAGACGCCGCAGATTTGGAAAGCCGTTGGTTTGGAGGGAAAGGGCCTGTTTTGCAACTGCACCGGATGACGGCAGCAGAGAATAAAAACGAAGATAAATGTTGACGAATATAATCAGTTATATACCAAACGGCGTCGCTGTTTGGTACCCGTTGCGGTTCGTGCGTTGGTGCCCGGTTACGTCGAGCGTTATATTTTTGAATTCAATTTATGAGATACTTATCTAACAAAGAGATTCGATTTGCTTTCCAATATCTCAAAGACTCGTTGCCGGGTAAACCTACTGCTGTTAGCGGACTTTATTCTCTTCCCAAAGCAACTTCAATAAGTAATCGGTGACCTCTCAGCAGATTGAAGGGAGGGGATTAGCGTATAGAAATCCCTCTCAATCTCCCTTTACAAACGGGAGAAACATGTTGGGGAAGGACGACGAGGAATCAGGGATTGTCGCGAAACAGTTTGAGCCAGATGGGGCCGCTCATGGAAACCAGTCCCAGTATGGCGAAGGCAAATCCCCATCCGTATATTCCGCTCCCGGAGAGATCGAGTACAAGACCGAAGGCGAGAGGTGCAAGAAATGCCATGCCGAATCCGACAAACGCATACAGTGCCAGGGTCCTGCCGCGTTCAGAGTCATGTGCGGCAGCGACGACACCGGCTGTCAGCGCGGCGCTGTCCAGCATCATGGTGACCCCATAGAGGAGGCAGAGTGAGGCGACGACGATGAAAGGAAGGGATGCGCTGAAACCTGTGATGCAGCCGATGAGACCGGCAACAATCATAAAAATGGTGATGACACGCCTGCGCTCCGAAATCAGCGCCAGTTCATTGCCCAGGACACTGGCGGGCACGCCCGCGAAAAGAACGATCGTGGCCAGGTTCTGCGGAGTGATATGATATTCGCGCACAGTTTGCAGGCTTATGCTGAAAGCAAGAAAGGCGACGAGCCATGTACGAAATCCAAAGAGCTCCCAGCAGTGAACCGCATATCCGCACATGTAGCCCACGGCCGAACGGTTGCGGAGAGCTCCGCGGAAGTTGAAGGATGAGAGGAGAGGTTCTTTTTGAGGGAGATCAGGCGTCTTTGGTTCAATGGCAAGAGCGAAGATCAATGCGGCTCCGATGCAGCCGAGCGCCAGCGTCACAGCTGTCCAGCGCCAGTCAAGCCAGGTCACCAGACACCCTGACAAAAATACCGATATGGCCGTGCCAATGCCATACGAAGACGTGTAAAAGGCAATAGACCTGCTCTGAGTTTTTCCTGTGATGTGATCGCTGAGCACCTTCAACCCCGGCATGTATGTCCCGGCCAGGCTGACACCTGCAAAAAATCTAAATAACATTGCCGTCAGGGTGCCCTCGGCAAGCCACCCGAAGCCTGCCATCGAGGCTGCACCGAAAACGGCAGAATAGAGATAGATGCGGCGCGGATCAATCCTGTCGGTGAGACTCACAAGGATGGGCACAAAAGCCGCGTATCCCCCATAGAAGATGCCGTTGATCCAACCGGCCTCGGTATTGCTGAGACCCCACTCAGCCTGAAAGCCGGGAAGAAGGGCCGGGAAGTACATCGTCCCGGCCATGGAGAATATTTCGGCCACACATATATAAATGATGAATCTAATCTGACTGTTCATACCGAGAAGAAGATGAGGATTAAAAAATTAATTGTCCTTTTCGGATTTTTCTATCATTCTTTTTGGATTATTGTAATAATCAATTGCATTGAACTCAATCGATTTCTTAAATTTATCATATGGAAAATACATTTCGAGAAACCGGCGGTATTGAAACGGTATTGTTTGATTTCGGAGGTGTTCTCTCTGAGGAAGGCTTCAGGAACGGCCTCCAGGCAATTGCGAGGCTAAACGGACTCGACGAAAAGACTTTTGTCAGGACTGCCAACGATGTGATCCATGCCTGTGGCTACGTCATCGGCAAAGTGTCCGAGAGCGCCTATTGGGAGATGCTGAGGGGGACTACCGGCATCCGGGGTGATGATCAGCACCTGAGAAATGAAATACTGTCCCGATTCATAATGAGAGAATGGATGATCGATACGGTAAAAAAGCTCAAGACCATTAAACTCCGTGTGGGGATCCTTAGTGACCAGACCAACTGGCTTGATGAACTTGACGACCGCTATGACTTTTTCAGGCTGTTCGATTATGTTTTCAACAGCTATCGCATGGGGAAAAGCAAGAAGGATCCGACTCATTTTGAGGACGTGGTCCGCATGTTAGGAACTGAGGCCCATAAAGTACTCTTTGTTGACGATGATGCAGGAAACTGCGAAAGGGCTAAACAGGCGGGCTTGAAGGTTATCCATTACATGGACCGTGAACAGTTTCTTGAAGAGATTTCCAGATATTTTCCAGCAATAACATCATAAACGTAGTGCAGACCGTGAGATCGGCCATACCAACAGGACTACAGCACTGCACTGCGTCTGGGCTTCGTCTTTCCAATTGACACGTATATACATTTTTCTTATACTCTTATATCATTTCTGCTTAACACCCTTCACATCTTATTAACCAAGAGCGACAAGGAGGACCCATGCAGCTGATAAATCAACTGGATGCCATCTTTAAACCTAAGAGTGTTGCGGTGATCGGAGCTTCACCTGCTCCTGGCAAGCTTGGTTATGACGTTGTCTACAACCTGGTCCATGCCGGCTTTGCCGGTCCGATATATCCGGTCAACCCGAAAGCGGATCAGATTCTGGGTCGTCCCGCCTACAAGCAGATCGGCGATATTTCTCCCGCACCGGATCTTGCGGTGGTGATCATTCCGGCAAAGGCAGTGCCCGGCGCAATCGACCAGTGCGGCATGGCGGGGGTTAAGGCTGCCGTAGTCATTACGGGCGGGTTTGCGGAAGCGGGAGAAGAAGGTGAGAAACTTCAGGTAGAACTGGCCAATACCGCGCGCCGCTATGGCATCCGGGTGATCGGTCCAAATTGTCAGGGAGTGAATAATCCTCATCAAAATCTCTGCGCGTCATGGCCGCTGCTTACCAGGAAGGGCCGCATGGCCTTTATCTCCCAGAGCGGGACTGTCGGAGCGGCGCTCATGGATTGGGCGAGCGAGGAGCATCTCGGGGTAAGCGCCTTCGTAAGTCTGGGCAATCGCGCCGACGTAGATGAAACAGATTGCATCCAATATTTTAGCCATGATCCCAATACCGAAGTGATAGCCCTCTATGTGGAAGGCGTCAAGCGGCCCGTCGAATTTCAAAAGGCCCTGGCCGCGGCCAAGAAGCCTGTCGTTATTTTGAAATCCGGCCGCACGCCGCGGGGCCGTATCGCGGCAGAATCGCACACCAAATCAATGGCGGGAGTGGATGCCGTTTACGACGCCATCTTCAGGAAATACCGGGTCCACCGCGCCGATACCATCGAAGAACTCTACGACTACGCCAAGGCATTAGCCTACATGTCCAAGCCTCCGGGAAAACGCCTGCTCAATATTACCAGCTCGGGAGGCTCTGCCATCCTGGCCATCGATCAGGCGGAAAGACTCGGGTTCGAATCGCCGCGGCCGGCGCCCGCCCTGAGGGAACGCTTGCGTGCAATATTACCCGCGCACTGTTCGGTTGATAACCCCATAGATCTTACGGGAGATGTGATCGGTGATCCGACGTTGTACAGCAAAGTGATTGATGCGGCAAAAGGCGACTATGACACTATGGTCATCATTTTTGGCGACCCGATCGCCGGCGCATCGAAGATTGTCACCCCGGGCGCCTCCGAGGTGGTTGTCTTCCTGGGCGGCGCCGATGTCGAAAGAGAGGAGCGACTTCTGATCCATCAGCGTGGCATACCGGTCTTCCCCACTCCGGAGCGCGGCCTCAAGGCCCTGCATCAGTTCTTCCGGTTTGAGAGCCGTGCCGTTATGCCCCCTTCAACTCGTGCATCGACCTCCGGCTTGCAATTGATGGGTGCAAGTGAGGCAGTGACGCTGCTCGATGAGTCCGGCATTCCTGTAGCTGCCGCGAGACTGGCCAAATCGCCTGAGGATGCCGCCGCCTTGGCACGCACGTTTGCCACTCCCGTGGTCCTCAAGATAGCCTCCCCTGACATAGCCCATAAGAGTGATGTTGATGGCATACGCCTTAATCTATCCACCGATAAGGAAATCCGCACCGCCTATCACGAAATCATGGCAAGCGCCGCCGTTCACGCCCCCCGTGCCCGGGTCGAGGGGGTAACCGTATCACCCATGGCCGAAGCAGGCGGCCAGGAAGTTATTGTGGGTATTTTCACGGATCCGCAGTACGGGTCCATTTTGATGTTTGGCCTGGGGGGAATCTTCACAGAAATTTATAGGGATGTACAGTTCTGCCTGCTCCCTGCTTCAAATGAGGAACTGCGGCAGACGATCCAAACCATCACCGGGTATCCGCTGCTCGCCGGTGTCCGGGGCCAACGCCCGAAAGACGTAAAGAAGCTGATAGAAGTCATGAAGGGTGTGTCTAAACTGGCAATTGATAATCCGGAAATTGATCAGATTGATCTGAACCCCGTGCTCGTCTATGAACAGGGTGTGCTTGTCGTGGACGCCCGAATCTTCAGGCGGACTTCGTAGGCGGCTATGCGGCTTATGCAGTGGTCATGGTACTGACAGGCAGTGTTGCCATGTTGAGGGCCCATTTGTCCGAGCCTTCAGTGGATCTTGTGATCCGTAAGCAGGTTGGCCATGATCAGACCGTAAAAAATTTCCCTGCCGGACTGGTAATGCCAGCCTAAGTGGGCGAAGCAATTTGCACAAACGGCGATGCGCCAGGTGAATCCGGCAAACCAAGTAGCCTCGTGTGTGGGGATGCCGTAGCTGAAACAGCCCCATGCCCTGGAAAAGCAGCCGATATGGAAAGTAATGCCCAGAGGATTTTTAAATATGTGTGCATGCTGACCGCTCACGGCAATGCTGTATTCGACGGTCGTGATCTCGTTTCTGCAGTTCTTACAAACGATTGAATATTTCTTTTCTTCTGCCTCCGTTTCCTGCAATATTTTCGAGCAGACTGCCACGATTTGCTCGTCCGAAGATTCCTTGAGTGTCCACGGCCTGCCTTTGTAATATGTGTGTATGTCGTCGCTTGCGCGAAAAGTCATATGCAGGTAACTTCCTCCCCGCCTGCGTGTCGGTTCATATTTCCCGATGGAACCTCTTTATCCCATTTTACTTGATTTGGCGTTCTAAAGCAAATTGCCGGAAAAGCCGATTATTATTAAGGGGTGTCTGCGCGTGATGCCGGGAATTAAGAGAAGAGTCGAAGCTAAATTAGCGATAATTATTCTTATGGTCCTGTGTATATCACTGCCCCTTCAAGCTGCCGAGATGTACAGGTGGGTTGATAGAGAAGGGGTGGTGCACTTCTCGGATGATCAACCGGAAGGCGTTAACGAAACTAAACGGCTGAGGGTGGAAGATGCAGTGCCAAGGGAAGAAGTCTCTGGCGTGAAACTGGACGTGCCCGGAGAAAAGATCACTAGTCCACAACCAGAGCCGAAAAAAGATTCGCGCAGGATAACTTCAAGAACGCAACAGAAGTTGGAGAATTTTCCCCTGGTCTTCCAGAAGCGCAATTGGTGCGCCTTTGCCAGCATGGAAATGGTTTTTAAGTACTACGGCTTCGATGTTGATCAGGATGCGATTTACAAAAATTTAAATGCGCGGAGGAGAAGCACCGTAAGGGAAGGAGAAGGACTCGATACAAGAACAGTAGCCCGCTTCATGAGCAGGGCGGGACTTAATGTTGATTATCATGAAGAGGGCAATCTGGAAGCCATAAGAAGGTATATTGATAAAGGCATTCCCGTGATGTGTGGACGCATTGCACCCGGGAAATGGGAAGGTACGCGGCACATGGCGGTGATAATAGGGTACGACGATGTATATAAGACAGTCGTGCTTGCTGATCCCGGCTATGGCCGTGAAATATCGATTGGCTATGATGAGTTTATGGATCAGTGGGGAAGGGTCAACAGACCGATGATTGCCGTCTCCAAATGAGGACAGACAGAACGTCTGAAATAAAAAAGCAGCCAGGCCCTGTGCATCAAATAAAACCCATGGGATTGATTCTCTTGACAAACTTCGCATACGTGTGTTACGCATCCATCCAACACAGGTAACCCGCAAGGGCGTTAGGGAAGGCGGTGAAAATCCGCCACGGGCCCGCCGCTGTAACCGGGGACGAAAACCGCACAGGCCACTTTCCTCCGAGGATGGGAAGGCGCGGCGAGTAGAAAGAGCCGGAAGTCAGAAGACCTGCCTGCAGAACAGAGATAGTTTTGGCCTGTGCGCGGTACAGGCAAAGCTGCATTCACCGTAGATGGAAAACGGCATCCACGGATCAATAAAATGGTTCGTGGATTTTTTATTATTCTTATGGCACGAAAATTATTGCTCCTGAGACACGGAGATATCGGCAAACAGTATCAAGACCGGTATATAGGGAGCGCGGATGTATCCATGAGCCCCCTGGGGCATCAGCAGGTCAGGGCCATCCGGGCGTTGCTCGGCAAAGAAAGGCCCAGCCAGTGTATCTCGAGTCCCATGATGCGCTGCAGGGAAACGGCAGCAGTTGTTATGGAAACTGCTGACATGGACTTTACCGTCGATCCCGATCTGAGAGAAATCGATTTTGGTAGATGGGAAGGTATGGACTTCGGGGAAATCCAGAAGGCCTTTCCAGAGGAGATCGATAGATGGGCTGAGTTCAAGGCCGATTTTGCTTTTCCGGGCGGAGACAAAATCGGAGATTTTCAGGAAAGAGTCGTCAGCGTTGCCGAGCGACTGGCGACAAACCCGGCCGACACCATTCTCATATGTACGCATGGAGGCGTCATCCGTCTCCTAATCTGCCATTTCCTGGGGCTCCAGCCCTGGCACTACATACTTTTTAAGGTGAAGCACGCCTCATTGGCAACTATCGAACTGTTTAACGGGTCCGGTATCCTTGCGGGACTGAATGAAACAGGGCAGGTGGAGTAAGAGGTCGCATCAGATGGCTAAGATCATTTTCATTACAGGGGGGAGCAGGAGCGGCAAGAGCGCCTACGGCCAACGTATAGCCGAATCGATTTCCGGCACCCGGACGTATATTGCAACTTGTCCGGTCATCGATAAGGAAATGGAAGACCGCATACGGAAACATAAAGAAGCCCGCAAACAGGCGTCCTGGCAGACTCTCGAGGAGTTGACGGATCTCGCCGGGGCCCTCCGTAGATCAAGGGGAAGCCAGGTGAAGCTCGTTGACTGCCTCACCTTGTGGATCAACAATCTCATGTACGAAGCGGAGCAGGAAGAGAGATATCTCGATGAAGAGGTGATTGGTGCAAGGTGCGAGGATATCGTTGGAGTCTGTAGCGACCTTCCCGGCACGGTTATTTTTGTGACCAATGAGGTGGGGATGGGCATCGTACCCGAAAATCCCGTCTCCCGGCTGTTCCGAGACCTGGCAGGGCGGTGCAATCAGATTATGGCGGATCACGCAGATGTGTTCATCTTCATGATAAGCGGCATTCCCCTCTATATTAAAGGAGAGAAAATCTTATGAACTTAATGGAATCGACGATCAATAAAATAATCCCCCAGGACGCGGATGCCCGTGCCCAAGCGAGGCAAAGGCTCGAACAGCTCACTATGCCGCACTGGGCGTTGGGCCGTTTGATGGACCTGGCCGAAGAATTAGCAGGGATGACGGGTTCCATGAAGCCGCCCGTGGCCCGCAAGACTATAGTTACCATGGCAGGTGATCACGGAATTGCTGCAGCGGGTGTCAGCAAATATCCGCAGGAAGTAACCGTTCAGATGGTCCATAACTTTGTGCAAGGCGGCGCAGGCATCAATGCCCTGGCAAAGCTTGTCGGTGCACAGGTGGTGGTCGTCGATATGGGTGTGGCAGGTGACTTGGGTGGGCTTGTCAAATCGGGGAAGATCATTTCCAAACGGACGGGGGCGGGAACAAGGAATATGGCCACCGGACCGGCCATGTCCCGGAATGAGGCCGTTCGCTCACTGGAAGGTGGAATTGAGGTAGCTCTGGAATTGGGGCCATCGACCGATATCTTCGGTACGGGTGATATGGGGATCGGTAACACTTCACCCAGTGCCGCTGTCATTGCCGTATTCAGCGGGTCACCGCTTGCCGAGATTGTAGGCCGTGGCACAGGCATTGATGATGCACAGCTTGTGCATAAGAATGCGATGATCGAACAGGCCCTGGAGATGAACAGGCCCGACCCAAACGACGCCCTTGATGTCCTCGCAAAGGTCGGTGGATTTGAAATCGGCGGGATAGCCGGCTTAATCCTGGGCGCTGCCTATATGAGAAAGCCCGTGCTCGTGGATGGATTCATCTCCACTGCCGGCGCACTCATAGCCGCGCGGTTGGCTCCCGCTGCCCGCGATTACATGATCGCTTCCCATCGCAGCATGGAGAGGGGGCATCAGATTGCCCTCGACTGCCTGGGGAAAAAACCACTTCTGGATCTCGATATGAGACTCGGCGAAGGAACAGGCGCGGCCTTATCCATGAACCTTGTGGAGGCCGCCGTCCGTATTCTTACGGAAGTGGCCACTTTTGAGGAAGCGGCAGTATCCAAGGCGGACAAATGATACCCCTGTTGGCAGCCATCCAGTTCTTGACAGTCATCCCATTTCCAAAGAGTTTCACCGGTAGTGAAAAGGAACTCGAGAAATGCATGCCGTTCTTCCCCGTGGTTGGTTTGCTCATCGGCATTATCATAGCGGCTTTTGATCATGTTATGGGCTTAATTTTCCCGCCACTTGCCGCAAGCGTGATGACAGCGATTGCCATGACAGGCATATCGGGGGGATTACACATGGATGGCCTGGCGGATACGGCTGATGGTTTCTTCAGCGCCCGTCCACGCGAGCGGGTTCTCGAAATCATGAGAGACAGCCGGACAGGCGTCATGGGTGTTCTCGCTGTGGTGTTTGTAATCGTGCTGAAAGTGTCTTTGCTGATATCCATCTTCCCGCCTCTTCGTCCCGGAATCATTGTCCTCATGCCTCTGGCGGGGCGGTGCTCTTTCGTTGTGATGATGACGGCTCTTCCGTATGTCAGACGCGAAGGTGGCCTAGCGACTGCCTTTGGGGTTGGAAGGTCATGGCTAAACGTCCTTTGGACATCGGCGTTTCTCCTTGCCGCAGGATGGCTCGCGGGACGCTGGATGGGACTCGCAGCAAGTTTTTCTGCGCTTCTGATGGCGGCTCTTTTTTCGGTTTACTGTTTTCGCAAGATTGGCGGATATACTGGTGATACCCTGGGAGCCGGTTGCGAGCTTACGGAGATTATTCCAGCCATCGCAGCTTTGGCTTTGATGGGCATTGTATATTGATCTAACGGGAGGGGGACTGAGAGATATTTTTCCAATTCAAATCTCCCGGCCTGAAATTTTTACATGAGACTGGAATATCAGATTCTTGCCGCCATACTTCTGGACTTCATCGCCGGCGATCCGCCATGGCTTCCCCACCCCGTGAAACTGATAGGACGTTTCGCTTCCTTCCTGGAGACACCGCTGAGACGGATATTCGCAAATGCGCGCACGGCAGGGATGATGGCAGTTTTGATTGTCCTTATAGTTACGGGTATGGTAACATATACTGTTATCTTTAGTGCAGGTCTGCTGCATCCTCTCGTTGCCGATATTGTTTCCATTGTCCTTCTCTATACGACGTTCGCTGCCAGAGATCTATCGCTGCATAGTTTTAATGTCTATCGCGGGTTGAAAGCGGGAAACATTGAGGAGGCAAGAAAGAAGGTTGCCCTGCTGGTGGGCAGGGATACGGACATCCTCGATGAGGTGGGCATCGTCCGAGCAACCGTGGAAAGCGTTGCCGAAAACACCGTTGATGGTGTTACGGCGCCCTTGTTTTTTGCCTTCCTCGCCGGACCTGCAGGCGCAATGCTTTACAAGGCCGTAAATACGCTTGATTCTACTTTCGGGTACAAGAACGAACGTTACAGAGAGTTTGGATGGGCTTCGGCAAGGCTGGATGACGTTGCCAACTATATACCTGCGAGACTGACGGCGATGATAATTCCTGTCGCCGCCATCATCCTGCAGCTGAGTCCTTTGAATTCTCTTAGAATCCTCCTTAGGGATGGGAAAAAACACCCCAGCCCGAATTCAGGTTTCGCGGAGGCTGCTGTGGCCGGCGCCCTGAAGGTTCAACTTGGCGGGCTGAACTATTATTTCGGGCAACCTTCCATGAGGCCAACCATGGGAGATCCTGTCAAAGAGCTTGGGAAGAACGATATAGTAAGGGCAAATGCCCTGATGTTTGTCACACTGATTGTTGCGACGATCATATTTCTTGCCGTCAGGTTCAGTCTTCATTGATAAAGCTGTGCAGCGATTAAGAGGCTTGTCTATAGACGTCGGTCAGCACACATCGTATTTGCTGTTTATGAGGACATTGAGTGTATAGTTGGTGCAACCAAGATCCAAAGTAATGTAAAGTATCGAGTAAGATGAAAGCATCCGGATCAAGCAAAGATGTTACCACTAAATTCATTCTTAGGGCGTTGCACCATAAGAATTACCGGCTCTTCTTTGGCGGTCAAAGCATTTCCCTCATAGGAACGTGGATGCAGCAGATCGCCATGAGCTGGCTGGTCTATCGCCTTACCGGTTCGGCATTACTCTTGGGCATTGTCAGTTTTTCCAGTCAGATCCCCGTCTTCCTTTTTGCATCTATTGCCGGTGTATATGTAGACAGATGGAATCGCCATCGTATGCTGGTTGCTACTCAGACGCTTTCCATGATCCAGGCCTTGACACTTGCCTTTCTTACCCTCCATGGAACGATACAGGTCTGGCAGATTATTGCTTTGAGTATCTTCATTGGCGTGATCAATGCCTTCGATATGCCCACCCGTCAGTCCTTTATAGTGCAAATAGTAGATAAAGCGGAGGACCTCGGGAATGCGATTGCCCTGAATTCTTTTATGTTCAATGGTGCGCGGCTCATAGGACCGGCTATTGCAGGAATACTGATCGGGCTCCTGGGTGAAGGCGTCTGCTTTCTCATTAATGGGCTGAGCTTTGTCGGCATAATTATAGCCCTGCTTGCTATAAAGGTTCCAAAAAGAAAAAAGGCGGCGCACACATCGCGTCTATGGCAGGATTTGAGAGAGGGTTATTCCTATGCATTTGGATTTGCACCGATGCGTTATATCCTTCTTCAGCTCGGATTGATGAGTTTCATGGGCATGGCATACGCTGTCCTCATGCCTATTTTTGCGAAAGATATTCTCCACGGCGGACCTCACACGCTGGGATTCCTCATGGCGGCATCGGGTATCGGCGCCCTCACAGGCGCCGTCTATCTCGCGTCGCGACAGACAATTCTGGGGCTGGGACGATTCATTGCCTATGCTTCTGCTATTTTTGGCATGGGGATTATTGCCTTTTCTCTCTCAAAGATACTCATCGTTTCGCTTTTCATGATGTTTATTACCGGATATGGGATGATCGTTCAGATGGCATCGAGCAACACCATTCTGCAAAGCATTGTAGAAGAGGATAAGCGTGGTCGTGTGATGAGCATTTACGCGACGGCAATTATTGGTATGGCGCCAATTGGAAACCTCTTCGCAGGTGCACTGGCATCCCGGATTGGCGCTCCCAA